>NZ_DKJS01000022.1:50612-101610 GCF_002455205.1 Lysinibacillus sp. UBA6686
AAAGAGCTGAAGCTGATCAAAAAGTGGGTGGACCGGAGCGGAAAAGAGCTGGAGCTGATCAGAAAGTGGGTAGACCAGAGCGAAAAAGAGCTGAAGCTGATCAAAAGGTGAGTAGACCGGAGCGAAAAAGAGCCGGAGCTGATCAGAAAAAGTGTAGACTGGAGCGAAAAAAGGGTGAAGCTGATCAGAAAGTGGGTGGACCGGAGCGGAAAAGAGCCGGAGCTGATCAGAAAGTGGGTAGCCCAGAGCGAAAAAGAGCTGAAGCTGATCAAAAGGTGAGTAGACCAGAGCGAAAAAGAGCTGAGCTGATCAGAAAGAGTGTGGACCGAAAAAAGGGTGGAGCTGATCAAAAAATGGGTAGACCGGAGCGAAAAAGAGCCGGAGCTGATCAGAAAGAGTGTAGATCGGAGCGGAAAAGGGGTGAAGCTGATCAAAAAATGGGAAAACCGGAGCGAAAAAGAGCTGAAGCTGATCAAAAAGAGCGCCAACCTGATTAAAGCACGAAGTTCCCTGAGCATAAATCAATTAAAAATAATCTTTAGCATTTTCAACTTCAACCAAACACCTCCAATGTTGCCGAATTGAAATCTTCTTTGACGATACATATAACCAAGAATACGTTACAATAATGTTATAGTAGTTTTCGGAGGGATTTTTATGATGAAAAAAGAGTTTGCTGTCATTGGACTTGGGCGTTTTGGAGGGAGTATTGTTCGCGAGTTAATGAGTCAGGGTGCACAGGTTATGGCGATTGATCATTCCTCGGAGCGTGTGGATGAATTTGCTTCCATCGCCACTCAGGCTGTTATCGCGGATTCGACAGATGAATCGGTCCTAAATTCATTAGGTATTCGAAATTTTGAGCATGTAATTGTTGCAATTGGTGAAGATATTCAAGCCAGTATTTTAACAACTATTATTTTAAAGGAAATTGGTGTGCAGCAAATTACAGTCAAGGCTCAAAATGATTATCATGAAAAGGTGCTACGCAAAATTGGTGCTGATTTTGTTGTTCACCCTGAGCGTGATATGGGGATACGGATTGCCAATAATATGCTATCTAATACAGTTCTTGATTATTTAGAGCTTTCGGATGAACACTCGATTATGGAGTTAAAGGCAAATGATGCAATTGCAGGCTACTCCATTATGGATTTAGATATTCGTGCAAAATACGGTATTAACATTGTTGGCATCAAGCGTGGCCCAGATATAATTGTCTCACCACAGGCTAGTGACAAAATTTTACTTGGGGATATTATGCTTGTTATTGGGGCTGATGTAGATATTAACCGCTTTGTGAAAAAGGCATTAAATGGGTAGTGTCCAATGAACAAACGTAGATGGAGATTAGTCATTTTCGGAGCAATTATACTAATTATTGCGTTTACCATGCAGTTTCAAGAAAAAAATAAGGAAGCAGCCATTTCAGCCATTTTGGATCAGGCAGCACAAATAGATAGCATTGAGCTTTTTAAAGGAGAGCAATCTATCATTCGCTTAACAGGTGAGGATGCAGCTACCAAACACGAAAAATATCCGCTAAGTCATGTTAGGAATTTGAGCAAAAAAGAAAGGGCTATCTTTGAAGAGAAACCAGCCTATCGGATTGTTTACAATATAAAAGATAAACCGCTATATGAGGTAGACATTTTAAAGGTAGCAATAAGCTCCGAGCTAAGTGAAGAGCTCCAGCAAATGGTTTTTCGTGTGGGGGACCAGCAATATTTAATATACTGGGCTAAAGAGAAGAAAGCACTTGAACAATCTACAAGCACACAGCTTTTACTCGAACAATATGGAAAATAAAGAGGATAGTGACACAGCTATGGCTGTCATCACTACCCTTTTTTTCTTAGGATACAATAGAGGCTTTTCCTTGAAGTGCACGTTCTTGCATAGTTACATCAAACTCTTTTTCAGATTTGGACACTACAACACAAGCTACACCATTACCAATTAAATTTGTTACAGCACGAGCCTCAGACATAAAACGATCAACACCGATTAAAAGTGCTATTCCTTCCACAGGAATCATTGGGAACGCAGCTAAAGTTGCTGCTAATGTGATAAATCCTGATCCTGTTACACCAGCTGCCCCCTTAGAAGTAATCATTAAAATTCCAAGTAGTGTAATGATTTGTATCCAAGTGAGTTCCATTCCATATGCTTGTGCAATAAACAATGCAGCCATTGATAGGTAGATGGAAGTTCCGTCAAGATTGAAGGAATACCCAGTAGGAACAACTAAACCTACAACCTGCTTCGAGCAACCGAAATTTTCAAGCTTTCGCATCATAGATGGTAAAGCTGATTCAGAGGAGGATGTACCGATAACTAAGAAAATCTCATCTTTGATATATGCGATAAATTTAAAGATATTAAATCCAAAGAATTTTGCAATGGCTCCTAAAATAAAGACAACAAATAAAAACATTGTAATATACACAGCAGCCATTAATAAACCTAGATTACCTAGTGACTTTAAACCGAAGTTACCAATCGTATAGGCCATTGCACCAAAAGCTCCGATTGGTGATATTTTCATGACCATACTTACAATTTTGAAGAAAATCTCTGCCACTTGCTCAAAGAATGAGATTACTGGTTTTGCGGGTGCACCAATTGAAGCAGCAGCTAAACCAAATAAAATAGCAGAGAATAAAACAGGTAATAGTTGACCAGTTGCCAGTGCACCTACTACATTTTCTGGAATAATACTTGAAATGAATGCACCTAAGCCTTGCTCAGTTTCAGCCGCAGCAGTTGTATATTTGGAAATATCAGCTTCAGATGCACCTGATGTATCTAAACCTGTACCAGGACTTACAATTAAGGCAACAGCAATTCCGATTGCTAGGGCAATTGTAGATACTATTTCGAAGTAAAGTAATGCCTTCCCTCCAATTTTCCCTACCTTTTTCATATCTCCCATACTGCCGATTCCAATAACTACTGTTAAGAAGATAATTGGAGCGATTAACATTTTAATCAATTTAATGAATAGATCTGCTAGGATTTTTAAGCTGGCACCGAACTCAGGGAAAATTGCCCCTACAATAATTCCAAGGATGATAGCTGCTATAACCTGAACAGTCAAATTTTTCAGTAATTTCATTTTACGCTACCTCTTTTCTAAATTTTCTTTTTGATATCGTTTTCACTAGAAATATCATAGCGAATACTTTTTAAAAAAAGAGATTTAGAAAATAAGAAACATATCGTTCATTAAGTACATTTGCTTGTATTCCCATGTAAATGTAGTATTTTCAATATCTTTCACTGTTATGGTACGCTAGTGTTAATTAATTATTGTTATAATACAAAAGCAAAAAGTGATAATAAAACTTGTTTTGTATCATTTTTTTGTAATATTGTTCATTAAGTTCAATATTTTCTCCTACTTATGTCGACTAAAGGTGTTGTCAAAAGAATTTATTACAGATAATCTTAAAAACATATCATGAATATGGTGTGCTACTGATTATGAGAATACAGATTGGAAAGGAAGGAATTTTTAATGATGAAAATGCCTGTAAACGGCAAGATACTGTTAGTGACATTTTTAATCATTGCACTCTCCTTTTTACTAGGTGGTATTTTTGTACTCGGTAACTTATTATCTGAGCAAGAAAAAGATTTTGGTCAGCGTGCTATGCTTGTTGCACGAACTGTATCAAATGTACCAGAGCTAAGTGTACATTTGAAAAATGACAATATGAAAGAAGCTGCCAAAAATATTAATAAAATTGTAGATGGGATTAGGGTCATCAATAAGGCAGAGTACATTGTTGTAATGAATATGGACCGCATTAAACTATCCCATCCAGTAAGTAAAGAATTAGGGCGGCGAAGTGAGTCGCAGGATTTGAATGCAGCATTTAGTGAGCATTATTATGTATCGAAGGCACGTGGAGAATCGGGTGTCATGATACGGGCATTTGTTCCGATTATCAATGACAAAAAAGAACAAGTGGGCATTGTAGTAGTTGGCTATTCATTACCAACGCTGCTAGAAATGCTGCAAAGTTATGAGCGAGAAATTTTTATTACGATTGTTATTTCGTTGATTTTCAGTATTTTGGGCGCCTATACACTTGGACGACATATAAAAAAACAAATGTTTGGGCTTGAACCTCATGAAATTGCAAAGATGTATGTGGAAAGAACAGAAACCTTTAATGCAATGCATGAGGGAATAATAGCCGTTGATAAGGAAATGAATATCACCATTTTTAATGAAAAAGCGGCTGACATATTAGGCGTCACTAGGAATATAGAGGACTGTATTGGTCAAAAGATTTATGATGTTTTGCCTGATACTCGTCTGCCTGAAATTGTTGAAACGGCAACACCTGTTTATAATCAGGAGCTTTACATTAATCATCATAGTATTTTAAGTAATCGTGTACCAATTATTGTGAATAATGAGCTAGTCGGTGCAGTTGCCATGTTTAAGGATTTAACAGCCGTGAAAAAGCTTGCGGAGGAGGTAACAGGTGTAAAAGCCTTTGTTCAAGCATTACGTGTACAAACCCATGAGCATAAAAATAAGCTTCATACGATTGCAGGACTGCTGCAATTGGGACATACAAAGCAAGCTCTTGAATATGTAACAGCCACTACCGAAAATGAAGCATCTTTAACGAAGTTTTTGAATGAACGTTTTCATAATGAAAATATTTCAGGTTTATTATTGAGTAAGGTAAGCTATGGCAAAGAACTAGGGATTGAGGTTGAAATTGACCGAAAAAGTCATTTTAAACGCTTTCCACCTCTTTTAGATCATCATGATTTTGTTGTTTTACTCGGAAATTTAATCGAAAATGCCTTTGAGGCTTTAAATGTCCTTTCAAAGGATGATAAGTATGTAGCTATCTCTGTAGATGAGCATGATGGTGTATTAGCAATAGGCGTTTCTGATAATGGAATCGGAATGTCCAAAGAGGTGCAGGCTCGTATGTTTGAAAATGGATTTTCGACAAAGGCTAGTGAGAACCGGGGCATTGGCTTGCATTTAATCTTTGAAATTGTAAGAAAAGGCAATGGAGATATTGAAGTAGTGAGTGAATTTATGAAAGGAACAAGTTTCTTAATCTTATTTGAGTTAGGAGAAGAATAGATGGATGTAATAAATGTCTTACTAATTGAAGATGATCCAATGGTACGAGAAGTGAACAGACAATTTATTGAGCAAATCAAGGGTTTTTCATTAATCGGCTATGCTAGCAATGGTGTTGAGGGAATTCAAAAGATTAGGCAATTAACCCCACAGCTTGTCTTTATGGATATTTTTATGCCAGAGCAAGATGGTATTATTACGTTAGGGAAAATCCGAGAGGAGCATCTTCCTGTTGATGTAATCGCTGTAACTGCTGCAAATGATATGCCCACTGTGCAGCGTATTTTACACCTAGGTGTTTATGATTATATTATGAAGCCTTTTACGTTTGAGAGAATTGAGCAGACTTTGAAAAATTATCAAAACTATAGAAAGAAAATAAGCGGTATGCAGGATTTAACCCAACATGATGTCGATCATTTAATGCAGCAACGTCTTCCAGAGCAAGTTGCGGTTTCAAGAGGAAAGGATGCTATTCTTATAGAAGAGCTACCAAAAGGGTTTAATCGAGCTACCTTAGATAAGGTGCTTGCATATATTCAAGAAAGTGGTGGGGCGGTATCTGCTGAGGAGGTATCAACTTATATAGGTACAGCAAGAGTTACAGCGCGACGCTATCTAGACTTTTTGGAAAAGCAAAATCTATTAAAAGTAGATATCCAATATGGAAGTGTAGGACGTCCTATTCATCGGTATTATATTTAAATGCTTATTCCCTGAATTTTGTTAAATATTGATTGATTTCCCTTTGATTGTTGTATTAAACTTTGATAAAAACAAGGAGATTATGAAATGAAAAGGTTGACAAAAAACTGTACAATTGAGCATTTAAAGCTGGAACACTATTATGCTATAAATGCGCTCTACTCAGATGTAAATGTCAGAGCCTATCTGGGAGGCGTCCCAAAAGAAAGCTATATCGAAGCTTCATTTAGAGGAATGCTAGAAGCCCCATCTCCCAATACATATCTTTATATTTCGTTAAAGGCAACGGATGAATTTATAGGACTTGTCTCAATTGATGAATATCATGATAAAGAGGCATATGAGCTTTCATATCAATTTTTACCACAGTATTGGGGGCAAGGGTATGCATATGAGGTACTAACAAATGTTATAGATTATGGATTGAATGTTCTAAATTTGCCGTACCTAGTAGCAGAAACACAAACAGCAAACATCGCGTCCTGTCGCTTACTTGAAAAAGTAGGAATGCACAAGGTTCAGATATTGGAGAGATTTGGACATGAACAAGCTGTTTATGAATTAAGAAAAAATGGTTGAAAATTTTAAATAGGTTCATTTTTACTTCTCTATAATATAGAGGAGTGAAAATGAACTTTTATTTTGGCTGAGAAGATTCGTGTGAATAGTAGTCCCTTGCTTTGACGATACATATAGCAAAGAATACGTTACAATAGGGAAATAGTCATTTACCTTCAAAATTAGAACTGGTCGGTAATTTAAAAATTTAAGAAAGCTTATGGGGAGTAGGTTTGGCATATGTTTAACGTTCGAAAAGAGTCACTATTGAAATTTTTGAAGATTCTATTTCCAATAGTACTTTTGGCGATAGCTATTTATGAAATTCAACAATCAGTGAGTGGCGTCGATATCCATTTACTACGAAAAGAAGTGAATGAGCTACAGCTATGGGAGCTTTTATTAATTTTTCTCATCACCTTTTTTGCGATTACACCAATGATTTTTTATGATGTAATTTTAGCGAAAATATTAGGAATCAACATCAATAAATGTAAATTGCTTAATCATTCGTTTATCGTCAATACTTTTTCAAATCTTATTGGCTTTGGTGGTCTAGTCGGTATATTTTTGCGTAATTACTTCTACTCCAAATATAAAGCGGATAAGGAAGGCTTGCTAAAAAATATTGCCTCGGTAACACTGTTTTATTTAACAGGGATTTCTCTACTAACGTGGATTATGTATATATTCTTTTGGGATTTTCCTTTGCTGAAAGAAGAACGATGGTTATCGATTGCAGTTATTCTTGTTAGCCTATATGTACCAGTATTTTTGGCTATGCATATTATTCGCTATAAAAAGAAAAGTTCTCTAAAGCCAAAAATATCACTTCAATTGATGGTAACTTCAGTAGCTGAGTGGCTTGCTGTATTTTTAGTAATCTGGATTTTAACGTTTATTTTGAAGATCCCAATAGAATTATCTGCGCTAATTCCCATATTTTTAATTGCTTCTAGTGCAGGAATAGTGAGTATGATACCTGGTGGGGTTGGCTCATTTGATCTCGTTTTTTTATGGGGGACACAGAGCATTGGAATTGCTGATGAAAAAGTGTTGTTTTTATTAATCTTGTACCGTATTGGCTACTTTGTGCTACCATTTTTGATTTCCTCTTTGTTATTTATTAAAGAATATTGGATACGCTGGAATCAATCTTGGGATAACCTACCTAATATAATTTTTCAGAAGATTAGCCATATGCTATTAACAATATTGGTGTTTATCTCTGGCATTATTTTATTGCTATCTGCAGCCTTGCCAGGGGTTTTAAGTCGCCTAAAAATAGCTCAGGAATTTTTATCCTCACCAATTATGAATGTCTCTCATCAAATGACGGTGGCAGCAGGCTTTATTCTCTTAGGCTTATGTAGGGGGATAAAATATAAAGTAAAGAGGGCATATCAACTAACCATCGTTGTGCTAGGCAGTTCAGCGCTGTTTTCTATTTTTAAAGGCCTTGATTATGAGGAAGCAATTTTTTTAGTGATTGTCGCAGCGTTATTAATGGTGTCCAAAAAGCAATTTTATCGGGAAAGCTATGTATTGACATGGGGAATCATCATACTAGATCTTGCTATAGTGATAGTCATTACTGCTATGTATGTGTTGATTGGCTATGTAAATTTACCCTCTGCCAAAATTCATTTTCCTAGTGCTCTGCAGGCCTATATGATCACTGATTATCAAGACCTTTTTTATAGTGCTTTAATTGGCATTTTTATCGCCATTGTTATTTTTTATATAGGTTATTTTATTCGTGCACCTAAGAAAATGAAAAAACTATTGTCTAGTGAGCAGGAGGAGGCTATCAAAAACCATTTGCTAACCTATAAAGGGACCGAGTATTCACATTTAATTTTTTTACATGATAAATTTGTCCATTGGAATAAAAAGGGTACTGTTTTATTCTCTTATCAAATATATGCGGATAAGATTATTGTCCTTGGAGACCCAGTAGGAAATGAGTCTGATTTTTTACCCGCTATCCAAGAGTTTTTGGAATTGGCCGATAAGCATGGTTATACACCAGTCTTTTATGAAATTAACAATAAAATTTTTTCTGCTTTACACGAGTATGGGTATAGCTTTTTTAAGCTCGGCGAGGAAGCCTTTGTAGATTTAGAGAAGTTTACATTTTCAGGTAAAGAGATGAAGGGAAGTCGGGCGATAAAAAATAAATTTGAACGAGAAAATTATATAGTGGAAATACTAAGCCCACCTTATTCTCAGGAAATTATGAAAGATCTGCAAGAGGTGTCAACAAAATGGTTGCAGGGTAGGGCAGAAAAGGGTTTTTCACTTGGTTTTTTTGATGAACACTATTTAAGCACCTCAAACATTGCCGTTTTACGTGGCGCAGAAGGAACGTTTGGCTTTGCTAGTATCATGCCGATGTACGATAATGGCGAAAGAGTTTCAGTAGATCTTATGCGTTTTAAACCAGGTTCACCATCCGGGACAATGGATTTCATTTTCCTTTCATTATTTGAATGGGCAAAAGCAGAAGGTTATCGGGTCTTTAACATGGGGATGTCGCCTTTATCAAATGTCGGACAGTCTAGATACTCCTTTTTAAGTGAAAAAATAGCTGCGCAAATATTTTTACATGGACAGCACTTCTATCATTTTAAAGGATTAAAAAACTTTAAATTAAAATATGCTGATTTTTGGGTACCGAAATATGTAGCGTATCGAAAAAAATCTTCATTACCATTTACCATGGCGCAAATCACCTTGTTAATTGGCACTAAGAGAAAATAGGTCCAACGAAAAATTATAATAAAATGAAAGGAGAGACTATATGAATTTAGTAAACAATAGCAGTCCTATTAACATCGGTATCTTTTCACCTTCATCACCTGCTTCTGTTCGTGCATTTACCCGTTTTCAGCGAGCAAAAGCGTTTCTTGAACAAAGAAATATAAACATAATTGATGGAAATCTGACTGGCAAATCTGATTTTTATCGCTCAGGCACCCCTAAAGAGCGTGCTGCAGAATTTAATGAGTTGCTACGGAATCCCAATGTCCATATCATCATGTCAACAATAGGTGGTACAAATTCAAATAGTATGCTGCCGTACATCGACTATGAGGCATTTAAAAGCAATCCAAAAATCGTTGTTGGCTATTCTGATGTAACAGCTCTTTTACTAGCACTGTACGCAAAAACAGGAATTACCACCTATTATGGACCAGCCCTAGTTCCTTCTTTTGGTGAGTTTGAGCCATTAGTCAATGACACATATCAGTTTTTTGAAAATTATTTCCTTAAACCTCAGGTATTACCTTATGAAATAATGATGCCTTCATATTGGTCAGATGAACCTATTAATTGGCTAGAAAAGACTGTGGAAAAAAAGTTGTATCAAAATAAATGGCTGACGGTTCAAGAAGGCGTTGCGGAAGGTAGACTAATAGGTGGTAACTTAAATGCAATGTATGGATTTATTGGGACACCTTATTTCCCAAAAATTGATGATGGGGATATTTTATTAATTGAAGATAGTAGTAAAAATATAGCCATTGTGGAGAAAAACTTTGCGATGCTAAAATTGCATGGAGTATTTGAAAAAATAAGTGGCATTATTTTAGGCAAGCATGAATGTTATGAGGATTTAGGGAGTATGCGTAAACCATATGAGGTATTGCTTGAGCAATTAGATGGTATGAACATTCCTATTTTAGCGGAGGTTGATATTTGTCATACACATCCTATACATCCAATTGCCATTGGGAAAAAAGTAAGGCTAGATGCTAATGCACAAAAAATTTATTGTATCGAGAAATGGTTATAGACGAAAAAGCCCTGCATAACAGCAAGGCTTTCTTAATATCAAAAAAATAGCACAAACCTGTTTTTTATAACCATTCAATAGCGAAAATATCAGTATTTCTAATAGCATCATAGAGGTAGAAATTAATCCAAGTACACCGAAAACTCTCCCAAAAATTTTCCTTCAATTTTTTCTTGAAGTAAACCAGTAGCGGGCGTATTAAAGATAGGCATTGCCAAGCCTGTTACCCCATAAAGACTAGATATAGCCCAAAGTCTAGTATATACCGTGGACAAACGTACAGCCTCCAAACAAAAGAGTAGCCAATGTCATCATGTCATGCCTAATTGTGTTGTTAATGTAATATACCAAGCAATAGCATATTGTACGAGCGATGAACCTAAAAAATGAAATGGTTTGGCTAAAAAGTAAGACAAATCCAAAAAATCTCCCAAGCTACCACCTATAATTCCCCAAAAGCTACTAGATAATTTTAGGACAACTACCTGTTTAATTCTTGTTGAAACAGCAAAAGCGAACGGGTTAGATCAATACATAGAAAATCTCTGCACTTAGTTCCCTAGTCAACATATATTCAATCGGCTCTGGAAAATAAATAGCAGTATTTCTGATAAAAAAATCAAAGATACAGCTTATAGGTATATCCAGAAGTTCTTATAGTTTTTATGTTGGGATTTAATAAAATAAAGCATAAAAGGGATTTATAAATAATTTTAAAATTTTTGAACGAAATGAAAAATCGCTCCGTCTAATGGAGGAAGGAGGCGAAAAGGATGGAATTTGAAATCGTGCAGCGTGCTATTCGTGGGGATCATCAAGCGATACTTTCTCTTATTGAAATGGATGAAGAAATTTTATTTCGTATGGCTTTTACATATCTAAAAAATGAACAAGATGCTCTAGACGTGATGCAGGACCTGGTGTACAAGGCACTAAAAAAAATGCATACCGTTAAACAGCACGAATATGTCAGAACATGGCTCGTGCGCGTCTTAATCAATTGTTGTAAAGACCATTTACGAAAACGCCAAGCAACCGTTCCAATTAAGGAACATCACCAAGTTCAATGGGTCATCTACTCTGATATGGAGCGATTATTGGAGCAATTATCCTTGTCGGAGCAGCAACTCGTCTATATGAAATATTTTCAGCAACTAAAAAACAAAGAAATTGCTGAGCTAAATCAAATTCCAGAGGGTACTGTAAAATCTAAGCTTCATCACATATTAAAGAAGCTTAGAAACTTCGCTGGAGAAAAGGAGGACTGGCTATGAGTAAACTACCGATTGACGTTCCAAAGGAGGAACTTCAACAAATAAGGATAGATATGTTTCGTAAAGTTCAACGAGAAAAAAGAGCTAAGAAGCGCATTGTTTCGGTTGCAATAGCCTCTTTGTTTTGCCTAAGCCTTTTATTTTCAATTCGTGTTTCCCCTACGATTGCTAGCCATATTGCAAAAATACCTGGCTTTGAAGCACTTGTATTAGCGGTTGGAAGAGATAAAGGGATAAAAGATATTGTGGATAGTGACTACTATGAAGAAATCAATGTGAAGCAGTCTAAAAATGGCCTATCACTTACACTACAAGGCGTGATTGCAGATAATACGGGATTAGTACTTTACTATGACGCCGATGCAACATTTGATATGTCGAAATTACACTTGGAGAAAGTTCAATTGTTCCAAGGAGACGAAGAAATTAAAGGCGGGGGTTCATTTACAAACAATCAATCAAGTCAAACGCGCTTCTCTTCTTCAGTAAATTATAGTTTTTCAGAGCCTTTCGCTTATACTTCAAAGAATTTTAAAGTGGTTTTTCATTTCTATGAAAAAGATAAGGGGAACATTGAAATTACGATACCGTTTTCACTACAAAACGAAATCGCAAAGGAAAAAATTATTACTGCGAATCGTACAGTAGATGTCAATGGTCAAAAATTTACGATTACACAAATTCGCCGTTCTCCATTAAAAATGGCAATCGATATCGAAGTAGACGGAGCGAATACGATGCAAATTTTATCGCTTGAAAATATTGCGGTCGAGATGGAAAATGGGGAGCGAAGAGAAGAAGTCGTTAAAAATGCTATGTTTGAAGGCAGAAATATTCGTGAAGGTAAATTCACACTAAATTTACAAAGTAATTATTTCCATGATTCAGATTCACTCAAAATATTAATTGGAGCTGTTCATGCCGTGCCAAAGGGCGAAGATTTTATCGAAGTTGATTTTGGCACAAAAGAAGTACTCACAAAGCCTGATTATTTGGATTGGGATATTTCTGTCACGGAGCAAGGTGTAGCAGTTGCTGCAAAGAAATGGGATGATGGGACGCGACATTCGTTTCTAAATAATGCTGTAAAAGCAGATGGCTCGAAGTTAAAATACACAAGTGGCTCTTTCTCGGATGATGAGCAGTACCTATATGCGACAGAGAACTTTGAAAATTATGATGGCAAAGCAAAAATATATTTAAACTATTACTTCAATCCTATTGGAAAAAATATTGAACTGAATATTCCAATGCAATAAAGTACAGATGAATCTATCACACGTCCGCCATTGGGAATGATGGAAAAATAAGAAGCTGCCAAGAAAGCAAGTATATGCTTTTTCGGCAGTTTTTCATATTTTAATAGATACATATTTTGGTTGGAATTAACTAGAGCATTTGATAAAATAACAAATGAACGTCAACGAGAGGAGAGACTCTGTAATCATCCTGCTTTCTTAGAAAAATTTTTGATGCTTTCATAAAAAAGAGATTACTTATACTGCATTTCAATCATTGGGTGAAGTAGCTTCGTAGAGGTACATATAGCGAGCACTTATCATATACAAAACTAGAAAAATAGGATATGGAGGAAATATGAGCAAGAAAAATAGTAAATGGAAACTTATCACTTTAGTCGCAATGATTTTTATGTTATGCCTACCGACAATCCCTGCAAAGACAGCGCTAGCTAATACGACACAGCCAAAAAGGGAAATGCGGGCAGTCTGGATTTCAACGGTTCAAAATATTGATATGAAAGCAGGCATGACTAAGGAGCAATACACGACTTGGACACGTCAAACATTGGACAAATTAAAAGCCAATAAAATGAATACTGTTATTTATCAAGTAAGACCAACAAATGATGCAATGTATGCGTCTGATCTAGCACCGTGGTCGTCCTACATAACAGGGAAAAAGCAAGGCACAAATCCTAGTTACGATCCTCTTACGATTATGGTAGAGGAGGCACATAAACGAGGTATGGAGCTACATGCATGGATGAACCCCTATCGTGTAACAATGCCAGGACAAAAACTGACAGACCTTGCTGCCGATAATGTGGCAAGAACAAATCCAAACTGGGTTGTTAAATATGGCAAGCAGTATTATTTAAATCCTGGTTTACCAGAAGTACAAAACTATTTAGTTGATATCGTAAAAGAGCTAGTAGCTAATTATGATATTGATGCAATCCATATGGATGATTATTTTTATCCATACAAAATTGCTAATGAAGCCTTTCCAGATCAAGCAGCTTACAAAAAATATGGTGCTTCCTTTAAAAAGGTGGAAGATTGGCGACGAGACAATGTCAACCAGCTTGTAGAAAAAATTTACACAGCCATTAAAGACACAAAGCCATATGTTCAATATGGTATTTCACCATTTGGTGTATGGCGCAATAAATCCCTGGATAAAACAGGAAGCGATACACGAGCTGGTGTCAATAATTATGATGATTTATTTGCAGATGTCAGAACATGGATTCAAAATGGTACGATTGATTACATTACACCACAAATTTATTGGTCAAGAACATTAGCTGTAGCCAAATATGGTACGTTACTGGATTGGTGGAGCCACGAAGTACAAACCTATGCACAGACACATCCTGTTCAGTTGTATATTGGTCTAGCTGACTATAAAGTAGGGAATGACAGTGATGGGGCTTGGAAAAATAAGATGGAGCTACCTAACCAAATTATGGCGAATCGTTCGGAGCAGGTAGCAGCCAAGGGTCAAATGCACTTCTCCTTAAGAAGTATTCAAAACAATAAACTGGGTTATGCAACGATTGTAAATCAGCAACTATATAATTACACAGCTCTGACACCAGATACACCTTGGCTTGATGATACAGTGCCAAATGAGCCGACTTTTGTACAAGTGACAAAGGAAGCAGATGGTCGCAAGATTAAAATAATTGACGAAAATAAAACGCAACCACGCAAGTATGTCATTTATCGTTTTGCAGGGAATGGAGAAGGTTCCTATAATGATCCTCAAAATATAGTAGATGTAATTTATAATAAGAATGGCATCACTGAATTTGTGGACAAGACAGCTCTAGCTAAGCGTAGCTACACATACGGCATTACAGCTGTATCTGCTACAGGGGTGGAAAGCAAAGAAGCTTTTGTGGTGAAAGAAGATCAATAATTATTTTATGATGAATAAAACAGCCACTCACGCGATAATCGCATGAGTGGCTGTTTTTATCCCGCATAAACGGGCAGTAAGACAAAGATTTAAGTGAAGCAAAAAAATATAAGTGGGAGATAAACTGCCCGTAAAAGCCCGATTGGTTCAACTAACAATCAATGGGGATGAGGAAAATCCCCATTGATTGAAGTTTCACTTTATTAATTTTCCTCAATATCTTTTCGGTTTTTCTTTAACATTTTTGATAGCATTTCATATACGATTGGTACTACAACTAATGTTAATAATGTGGAAGATAGTAAACCACCGATAACGGTAATTGCTAAATCTTTTGAGATTAACCCACTACCACCAGTACCAAGTGCCATTGGAATCATCGCACCAATTGTTGCAATAGCAGTCATTAGAATTGGTCTTAAACGCGTTGCACCAGCCTCTAAGATTGCCTCACGCATAACAAGTCCGTCACGTTCCATATGAATTATTCTGTCTACTAATACGATAGCATTAGTAACAACGATACCAATGAGCATTAATAAGCCCATCATAACCGAAACAGAAATTGTTTGATTTGTTACAAATAGGCCAACAAACGCGCCAATTACTGCAAATGGAAGTGAGAACAGAATAGCAAATGGAGCTAAACCTTCACCAAATGTTACTACTAAGATAAAGTAAACGATAGCGATGGCAGCTAACATAGCAATACCTAGCTTTGTAAATGTTTCTTGCATATCGGCAGCTACACCTGATACACCAGTTGTTACACCTTTAGGTAAATCTAATTTATCGATTTTTTTATCTGCAGCTGAAGTAGCCTTTGAGATATCTTCGTCGATAACCGTACCAGAAACTGTAGCGAAATATTCACCTTTTGAGCGAGATAATGAGTTAAGCGTAGTGCCTTTCTCTACATCTACTAGTTCACCAATAGTCATAGTTGTACCTAAGGCTGTTTTAACCTCAGTAGCTAATACATCATCGATAGATAGAGCAGCTGCTTTTGCGTCACGTTGCACAATTACATCAATATCTTCACCATTATATCTTACGGATGTTAACACTTCTTTAGAAGTATTGTTGCTCAATGCCATGACGATTTGAGCCGTCGTTAAACCGTATTGTAAAACATTCTTCTGCTCTACCTTTAGGACATGCTCAACATATGGATCTTCGTTGTCAGATTTAATGTCCTCTAAACCATCCACTTCTTTTAATGCACCTTCAACTTGTTTCACTGCATCTCGAAGCTTATCTAAATCTTCACTATATAACGTATAGCTAACTTCGTTTGAAGACATCGACATAGAAGAGAAGTTTTGAGATTTCCATTCTCCAGATTGACCGATGTTAAATACATAGTCTTCTACTTCTTCACGAGCTTTAGGGAAGTCCTCCATATCTTTATCAAAGATGAGGTACATTAATGCACCGCCTGCACCGCCGCCCATCATCATAGCAGAAGGATCAACATTTTGCGGATCATTGATAGAGACTTGTAAAATATCAATATCTTTTCGTTTCATTAATTCTTTTTCTACTTTAGCAACATTTGTTTCTGTTTCATCCATTAGCTCGCCAGTTCCAGGTGTGTAAGTTAGGTACATGACCTTTTCTTCCTGTGAGCCCATGAAACTAAAGCCAATCAATGGTGTTAAGGCAAGAGAACCAACTAGCAGTAAAATAGCGATTACAGAAGTGATGATTTTATGGTTTAATGCTTTTTCAAGCACACCTCTATACCAAGTAGCTAGTTTACCAACTTCCTTATGCTGACTTTCTTTTTTCTCACCATACAGTTTTTTACGGAACAGGAAGTGCGATAAAGCTGGAACAATGGTAATCGCCACTAATAATGATGCCCCTAAGGCAAATGACATTGTTAATGCAAACGGCATGAATAATTCACCAACCATACCGCCTACAAATATAAGTGGAGCAAATACTGCTACCGTTACTAAGGTTGAAGAAAGAATTGGTTTGAACATTTCGATAGTCGCTTCACGAATGAGAGCGCGACCTGTTACTTTTTCTTCTTTTAAATGAATACGTCGATAAATATTTTCAACTACTACAATGGAATCATCAATAACCCGACCAATCGCTACGGTTATCGCACCAAGAGTCATAATATTTAATGTAATATCCATCCAGTTTAATAATAGCAATGCCATAAAGATAGAAACTGGAATAGAGATTATTGAAATAATCGTAGATTTGAAATCTCGTAAGAACAGTAAAATAATTAAAACGGCAATTGCGCCACCAAAGACAGCTTTTTCTATCATAGTAAAGACTGAATCTTCAATTGGGGCACCTTGGTCTAACGAAATATCAACCTTTAAGCCATCAATTAATTTTTCTTCATCCTTAATTAGGTCTTTTACTGCATTTACGACTGTCACCGTATTTGCATCTTGACCCTTCACTATTTGTATGGCAATTGCATCTTTACCATTTGTGCGTGATACAGATTGCACCTTACCCTCTACCTCAATCTTTGCAATATCGCCTAAGCGAACGAATGGGGAAGGGTTTGTAGCTGAAGGTGTGACTGGAATTAATAAGTCTTTTAATTCATCTACAGATTTTACTTTACCATCAACGGAAACAGCTTGTTCACCAACAGTAAATTGATATAAACCAAGTGAAAGTGACATATCACTAGCTTGAATCATTTGTTTGACGGTATCTTCTGTTAAACCGAGCGCAGCCATTTTCTCCTCATCATATTTAAATGAGATTTGGTTAATGTGCTGACCAGTAATGGTTGCAGATGCAACACCATCAATTTTTTCGATTTTAGGAAGGAGAATGTCTTCTACTGTTGATGTTAAATCAACAATATCTTCCTTAGAGCTACTAACTGATAATGCAACAACAGGCATCATATTCATGCTAATGGCCATAATTGTCGGTTTTTCTGCACCCTCAGGTAGCTTTACATCATCTAAAGCTGATTCTAATTGTCGTTTTTTCTCATCCATATCAATTCCATAGTCGTATTCAACTTGAACTTGTGATACGTTGGATGAGGATGTTGAATAAACGGCTTTTACATCTTCTAAGCTTTCTACAGATTTTTCAAATGGTATGGAAAGCTCATTCATAACTTGTTCAGGAGTTGCGCCAGGATAGACACCCATCACAATTAAGTATGGAATCGAAATATCAGGAATGGATTCCATTTTCATTCGTGTTCCCGAATAAATACCAGAGACAGTGATGATAATTGTTAGTAACCATACTGCCAATTTGTTTTTCAATACGAAATTAACTAAACCTTTCACCTTCACACCTACCCTTTATTGACTAACTAAATTCAATTATTTATACTAATGACTAATCGGTCATTTGTCAACGAAATGCATTAGGAGAGAGAAAAAAATATGTTAAAAAAGCAATTAATAATGGAGAAAGCATTAGAATTGTTTTCTGAGCAAGGCTTTGAAGCTACATCTGTACAGCAAATAACGGAACGCTGTGGTATTTCAAAAGGAGCATTTTATTTGTCCTTCAAAACAAAAGATGAGCTTGTTTTTTCAATGGTAGACTATTACTTACAACAATTTCTCATAGATATTGACCAGGTAGTCAGAGGCTCTTATAACAAAGAAAATTTATTGGTTGAATTTTACAAAAGTATCTTCCAGGCCTTCAAAGCGCATTCAGCTTCTGCGCGTGTCTTTTTTAATGAGAAAATCTTTTTGTCAAAAAAAGAACTTTTTCATAAAAAAACGGTTTATGAAGCGGAAATGTCTAAATTGATTATCTATATGCTGGAACAGCTCTATGAGGATAAACTTCAAGAGACAAAATACGATGTTATGTATTGCATAAAAGGATTTATGGAGAGTTATGCAGAACTCTTTATTTTTTCTAATATGCCCCTTGATTTAGACCAATTAGCTAAATCTCTAGCTGAAAAGACGGATATTATTGCACGTTTCACGACGATTCCCTTTATAACAGAAGACCTTGTTCATTTTGTATCCAAGCCTTGTGAACAGGAAATTTCAAAGGAAACCCTATTACAGCTAATGGAGCAACATATAAGCAATATGGAAGAATCCATTGAACGGGAATCGATGGTGCTTTTAAAAGATCAAGTAGAAAACCCAACTTATAGTATGCCGATACTAAAAGGTTTGGTTGAAAATATACGTGTTGAACCAGCATATAATTGGGTTGCCTATGTATTAACCAAATATTTTAAAGTGTAAGGAGAGAATTGTTCACATTTATTGTGAACAATTCTATTTTTAATTTTGCTCCTTTATTTCTAACGGAATGGATTGCAGTGCCTCTAGTGACTATGAAAGTATTCTTTATGCTACCAGCAAATTTAATTCTTATTGGTATTTCCCCTGTTATTGAAGTCGAGGTATTGCTTGAATATTTAGTATTTTTAGTTGCTACTAGATGAAGAATACTATTTAAGAATGAAGGATTTTAACTAACATAAAGATGCTCCTTTATCATGCTTTACTACTATATACGTAAAACGAAAGAAGAGGTTTCAAAAAAATTAAAAAAAAGAAGCTACGTAAAATTTACATAGCTTCTTTAAGAGGTTTAAACCTCCATAATAATAGGTAAAATCATTGGTCGACGTTTTGTCTTTTCAAATAGGTAGGGCCCTAAGACGTCTGTAATTTCATTTTTAAGCTCAGTCCATTGAGGTGTTTTGCTTTGAATTGTGTCGTTTAGATGACGATTTAGCATTTTTTGAGCTTCGTTAATCATCGTTCCTGACTCTCGCATATAAACAAATCCTCTTGAAATAATATCTGGACCGGAAACAATTTTTTGATTTTCCATATCAACACTGACAACAACAATGACCAAGCCTTCCTCTGAAAGAATGCGTCGATCACGTAGCACGATATTGCCGATATCTCCAATACCATTGCCATCAATGTATACATCGCCAGAAGGGATACGTCCTGCTACATGAGCTTCATTGGCGCTTAATGCAAGGACATCACCATTTTCCATCACGAACGTATTTTCAAGCGGAACATCACAATCTTCTGCTAGATGTGTATGCATTTTTAACATACGGAATTCACCGTGGATAGGCATAAAGAATTTAGGCTTCATCAAGCGGAGCATCAGTTTTTGTTCTTCCTGAGAACCGTGTCCAGAGGTATGGATGTTATTTAGTGCACCATGAATAACCTCTGCACCTGCACGGAACAGTAAATTAATAATTTTGTTGACACTTACTGTATTTCCAGGTACTGGTGAAGAAGAAAAGATAACTGTGTCACCAGGTTGAATTTGAATTTGACGATGTGTACCATTGGCAATACGTGATAGAGCTGCCATTGGCTCACCCTGAGAGCCGGTACATAATATCATGACTTCATTAGCAGGGAGGCGATTAATGCTTTGGGCATCAATAAAAGTATCCTTTGGTGCATTTATATAACCAAGCTCACGCCCAATTGTAATAGCATTATCCATTGAACGTCCAAAAACGGCAATTTTTCGACCGTATTTTATCGCGGCATCAGTAGCCTGTTGTAAACGATGTATATTTGATGCAAATGTTGCAAAAATAATACGACTATCCACCTTACGGAATATTTCATCAATACTTTTTCCAACTGTACGTTCAGACATTGTGAAATTCGGTTTTTCAGCATTTGTACTATCTGAAAGTAAGCAAAGTACACCATCACGTCCGATTTCCGCCATTTTTGTTAGATTAGCTGGTTCTCCTACAGGTGTAAAATCAAATTTAAAGTCACCAGTATGCACAATGTTTCCAGGTGGAGTTTTTACGACAATACCATAAGCATCAGGAATACTATGTGTTGTTCTAAAGAAGCTAACAGAAGTTTTTCTAAATTTAACCACATCTTCTTCTTTAATTTCGATTAGCTTTGTAGTACGTAGCAAGCCATGTTCTTCTAATTTATTACGCAATAGGCCAAGTGCAAGCTTACCGCCATAGACAGGGATATTTACTTGGCGTAATAAATAGGGAATACCACCAATATGGTCTTCATGGCCATGTGTAATAAATAAGCCTTTAATTTTGTCGACGTTACGTACTAAATACGTATAGTCTGGAATAACATAGTCAATGCCGAGTAAGTCGTCTTCTGGGAATTTTATGCCAGCATCAATCAAAATGATTTCATCTTGAAATTGAACGCCGTAAGTGTTTTTGCCGATTTCGCCCAGTCCGCCGAGTGCGAAAACAGCTGCTTGGTCATTTTTAACAAACTTCATGTTTGTTAAATTTCCTCCAAGACAAAGTTCGGACTTGCTTGTTCATAGGCTAAATAATTACCTTCAAGCAGTTGGATGAACTCGATATTGTAGTCTCGGTCTTTTAACTTTTGACGTACTTCACGTTCTGAAGTAGCTTCAAGGTATAGACTTTTAGTGTTTTCGCGAACTGGAATTTCATTTGCATTTTCTTGATAATAAACTTTGTAAATCATAGTTTGCTCTCCTTTTATTGCGTACAATTTTATTGCACCTTTGACTAATACCACACACGTACTACAAGAAAAAACAACGAATTTCTATTATTTATAACCAGAAATAAGGCGTTTGAAGTTCTTGTATCTCAGTGCTTCAAATGAGCACAAATTGCTTCAATCAGCAAGGTAGTTGTAGCTGATAAAAGCTAAAGCCTCTGGTAGATATCACGAATTTTGATCAATTGTGCCTATAATTCAAAATTTGAATGTTTCGTTTCTTGCTATGAAAGCAATATGCTAAAGAAACAGCAACAAATATACCAAGGCGTTATTGATAAAAAGCAATGAGACAGTGGTTGCACATAGCCAAATAAATGCATTTCCTTTATATTATCATGCAGTTACTCTAAAATAAAGAAAAGCCCTTCAAATAATGAAGGGCAAATGTTAGGCAATTGATTTTTTTCCGAGTATGCCGCGAAGTTGCTTCAATAATTTCCGTTTGAGTTTCTTCAGCATGGCACATCACTCCTTAGGATCATTATAATAAAAAATTGTGTCTATGTAAAGTAATGAACCTTGAATCAATTATGCATGTATAGAAAGGAATTATAAAATGAAAAAAATTTTGTTTTTTGACGTAGATGGAACCCTCTATAATAGTAAAAAAATATTACCTGCATCCGCTAAAGAAGCGCTGTTTGAAGCACGTCGCCAGGGGTATGAAATTGCTATTGCGACAGGTCGTGCACCGTTCATGATTGAAACTTTGTTAGAGGAATTGGCTATTGATACATATGTTACCTTTAATGGACAATACGTTGTTTACAAAGGTGAGGTTGTCTATACAAATGGTATTGAAAAAGATGAGCTTGCCAAAATTATTGCCTTTGGTGAGGCACGAAATGAGCCAGTAGTTTTTTTAGATGAAAAACGCATGATAGCGTCAGTTGGAAATAATCATATGGTAGCGGAGTCTTTAAATACTTTAAAATATCCATATCCAGCATTAGACTCAACTTATTATATGCAGAATGCTGTTTATCAAACACTAATATTTATGGAAGAAAAAGATGAATCTTTATATTGTGAGACATTCCCGAATGTACAATTTGTCCGATGGCATCGTTATTCGTGTGATATTTTACCAAAGGGAGGCTCTAAGGCTGCTGGTATTGAAAAAATACTTGAGAGAATGGGAATTACATTTGAGGATGCTGTAGCTTTTGGGGATGGTATTAATGATATAGAAATGCTTCAGGCTGTGGGGACAAGTGTGGCGATGGGAAATGGACATGAAAAGGTAAAGGCAATTGCTACACATATAGCTGATCATGTGGATAAAGATGGGTTGGCAAAAATAATGCGTAAGCTAGCTATTATTTAATGAAGAATTAAAAAGCAACTAGTTGGTGCAAGTAGTCTCAGCTAGTTGCTTTGCATTGTCTTATTTATCTGTTTGAACGAGTTTTATCTGTACACCTTCTTTTGTAAAATGCATGATAGTTTTTTTAGATAATGCACTATCTGTAATAATCGTATCTATTTCTTGCAGTGGGCA
Organism: Lysinibacillus sp. UBA6686; assembly: GCF_002455205.1. Lineage (NCBI taxonomy): Bacteria > Bacillati > Bacillota > Bacilli > Caryophanales > Bacillaceae > Lysinibacillus > Lysinibacillus sp. UBA6686. The sequence goes on from NZ_DKJS01000022.1 coordinate 73,240, forward strand.
GACTTGAATGGCAACATCCTTGTTAAATTTTGATGAGTCAGTTGCCAGAAAAATAGTTTGGGAAATGGAAATAATTTGTTTTCTTGTGATGGCCTCCTCTAAATTAAAATCAGAAATACCTTTTTCAATAGAAACACCACTTGCACAAATAAAAGCTTTATTAATATTAAGATGATCAAAGCGGAAAAGGAATTCGTTAGATGTTACAGACTTCTCAGAGTGTCTAATTTTCCCGCCAATAATAATTACTTCTACTTTAGAGCCAATCAGCTCAAAGGCTACAGGTAGTGAATTTGTAATGACTGTTAATTTTTCTTTTTCTACTAGGAATGGAATCATTTGATATGTAGTTGTTCCACTATCTATAAAAATACAATCCCCATCCTGTACGAAGGATGCACAGGCTTTTGCGATAGCTATTTTTTCTGGTAGCTGCTCATGAAGTCGTTGATCGATAATTCCCTCAACTGGCTCAACATATTTTACACCTCCATAAAACTTCTCAATTTTCTTCTCCAGCACAAGCTGTTGGATATCACGACGGATTGTTTCCATCGAAACGTTAAACTCTTTTGTGAGTGTTACTAATTTCACAACTTTATGTTCCCGTATAAACTGCAAAATATGTTGTTGCCTTTCTATCATAAACATCACATCACCTCTACATAATATTTACTCAAAATAATCATAACTTTGTCAATAGTTGGTCGAAATTTACTCAACATTTACACAAAAACGCATTTTCCTTTACAAATTGTCACTATACTATGGCTAAGAACTGAGAGAGGTGACCAATTTGTTAGAACTAAAAAGTATCTCAAAAAGCTATAAAGATAAGAAAGTTTTAGTAGATATAAATATAACCATTGAATCAGGCGAAATTATTTCGTTGTTAGGGCCAAGTGGTTGCGGTAAAACTACTTTGCTCAATATTATTTTAGGACTTACAGAGCAAACGGCTGGTCAACTTATCTACAATGGACAAGATATATCGAAGAACACCATGCAAGAAAGAGGATTTAATATTGTGTTTCAAGATTTTGCTTTATTCCCTCATTTAAATGCATACGACAATATTGTCTATGGATTGAAAAATAAAAGCGTGCAAATGTCCAAGGAGGAGGTTCAGGAATATCTTGATTTTCTAGAGTTGACACCACATTTACACAAAAAAATTCACGAGTTATCAGGTGGTCAAAAACAACGTGCCTCCATTGCAAGAACACTTGTTATGCAGCCGAAAATTCTTCTGTTAGATGAGCCATTAAGTGCTCTAGATGGCGTCATTAAGGAATCTATAAAGGAGCGCATTAAATTGATTGCTCGTGAATTTAATTTGACGACTATTATTGTGACACATGATCCAGAGGAGGCACTAACTCTATCAGATAAGGTTTTAATTATTAATGAAGGAACAGTTGCTCAATTTGGTACACCACAGGAAATCGTATCAGTACCCAAAAATCAATTTGTTAAGGACTTTATCTTAAGACAGCTTCATATTAAGCGACACAACATCTATCAATTATTTGGAGAAACGTATGCTTAAAACGAATAAAATGATGAAAATAATTTTTCTGCCAATTCTATTATTTTTTCTATTCTTTTTAATAGTGCCATTACTTTATATGTTTTGGCAGTCTATTAAAATTGGAAATATTATTACCATTCAAAACTATTTAGATGCCTTGAAAAATATAGAAATCCGTAGATCTTTCTTCAATAGTTTTAAGGTTTCCTTTGCTGCATCGGTATTCACAACCATTTTAGCTTTTTTATTGGCCTATGCGATTCATTTTACAACAATGCATCGCCATACGAAAAAGCTAGTACATATAGGAATCACGTTGCCTATGCTGTTACCAACCATCACCTATGGCTTTGTGTTGATTTATACATTTGGAAATCAAGGAATTCTTACAAAATTAATTGGACAGCCACTCTTTACTGTTTATGGGTATAACGGCTTAGTTATAGGTTACGTATTATATACATTGCCAGTCGCTTTTATTTTAATGCAAAATTCTATGCAATATATAGATAAACGATTTTTACTAGTCTCCATGTTAATGCATGATCGTCCATTGCGGCGGTTTTATCATACGGTGTTCCGTCCGATGCTAGGGACAATTGGTGGGGCATTTATTTTAACGTTTATTTTAAGCTTTACGGATTTTGGGATACCTGCATCAGTTGGCGGAAATTACAGGGTGATTGCCACCGAACTCTATCAGGCTATGTTAGGTTCTATCGTGCATTTTGAGCGTGGAGCAGTTATCTCCGTGTTAATGCTGGTACCAGCTGTACTTGGAGTAGTTATGTTAACGATTTTAGAGCGCTTTAATTTTCAATATAAACAGGCTGGACAAAGTGAACTTGTAAAGCACCGTCTACGTGACGGGGTGTTTACTGCTTATTCAATTGTCTGTGTAGTAGTGGTGTTTATTATTTTTTCAACAATGTTTATTGTTCCTTTTACAAAAGGCTATCCATATGACTTTAGCTTTACATTAGAGCATGTTCAAAATGTACTGTCGGAGCAAGATTTAACCAAGGTATATGTCAATTCACTTATCGTGGCAGTATTAACAGCCGTTTTAGGTGTAGCTATCACTTTTCTGTCCGCGCTTCTCAATGCAAGGACACCATTGAAAGGAAGAAAAAGCCTAGATCTTACTTCCATGATTACGAACACAGTGCCAGGAATGGTGCTTGGTCTATCATACCTGTTTTTCTTTAATGGAAGTTCTTTAAAAGGGACATTTCTCATCATTATCGCCTGTAACATTGTGCATTTCTTTACAACACCTTATTTAATGGCAAAAAATTCATTGCAAAAGATGGACCCTACATGGGAAGTGACTGCGGAGCTATTAAGGGATTCATGGTTAAAAACAGTTATACGGATTATATTGCCGAATATTAGACCAACTATTTATCAAATGTTTAGCTACTATTTTTTAAATGCGATGGTCACAGTCAGTGGCGTTATTTTCCTTGTTAGCACAAAGACAATGCTTGTATCTACAAGAATAAAAGAGCTACAGCATTTCGCTAAATATACTGATATTTTTGTACTTTCTATATTTATTTTATGTACAAACCTCATTGTGAAATTAGGTTGTGATTATATAACAGCACATAAAGAAAAAGTGAAGGAGATGTCAAAATGAAGAAATCAACATGTATGATGCTAGGGACAGTTAGTGCAGCGGCGGTAGTTTTAGCTGCATGTGGAGGGGCAGAAGCAGATTCCAAAGACCAAGTGATTATTTATTCAAATGCTGATGATGAAGCAATAGAGGTAATGGAATCAACATTAGATGACAAAGGTTATAAAGGAAAGTATTTAATACAATCCTTTGGTACTTCTGAGCTAGGTGGAAAAATGATGGCAGAAGGGAAAGATATAGAAGCAGATGTCGTAACAATGGCTTCTTATTTTATAGAAAGTGCGCAAACCTCCAAATCGATGTTTGTGGATATCTCTTCAGAATTAATGCCTCTTGATGGTGGTGTTTCGTATGCGTTGCCGATTTTAGGGAATGTTGGCTCAATCTTTATCAATACGGATGTTTTACAACAGAAAGGGTTATCTGTACCAAAAACGATTAAGGATTTGACAGATCCTGCCTATAAGGATTTAGTGTCATTTCCAAATATAATGGATTCATCAACTGGCTGGCTTTTAGTACAGGCTATTATCAAAGAATATGGAGAGCAGGAAGGGAAAAAAGTTTTAGCAGATTTAATTAAAAATGCTGGACCTCATATTGAGAGCTCAGGCTCAGGTCCTATTAAAAAGGTGAAAACAGGTGAAGTAGCAGCTGGCTTTGGCTTACGAATTCAAGCTATTGATGCTAAAAATGAAGGATTGCCAATCGATTATATTGATCCGACAGAAGGAAACTTCACACTTACAGAGTCTGTGGCCGTTGTGGATAAAGAGGGAGATGAAGCGCTAGCCAAAGAAATAGCGAAAGTAATTGCAACAGAGGCACGCGGTGGTCTATTAGAGCAATATCCTGTAGCGCTTTATGAAGGAGAGCAAGTAAAGACTGAGCATGTGCCAGCACACCTTAAAAAATGGGATACAACTTTAACGGTAGATTTGTTAGAAAAACACCAAGCATTCTTTAAAGAAGCGCAACAATAAGGAGTTATAGAAAATGAGTAGCTATAAATTATTGACACCAGGACCATTAACGACAACTGAAACGGTTAAACGTGAAATGTTAATAGATCGCTGTACATGGGATGATGACTATAAAAATGTTACACAAGTCATTCGTAAGCAGCTCTTGGATTTAGCCCAAGTTGATGAATCTGAGTACACAGCAGTGCTTATGCAAGGGAGTGGAAGTTTTGTTGTAGAGTCTGTTCTAACAACCGCTATAGGTGAAGAGGATAAAGTGCTAATACTTACAAATGGTGCTTATGGAGAAAGAATTGTTGAAATGGCCGAAGTGTTAAATCTACAGCATGTTGTTTATAGTGTTCCCTATGATGAACAGCCCTCTTCATTAGAAGTACAAGCCTTACTTGAAAAAGACCCGAGTATTACACATGTAGCTGTCGTTCATTGTGAAACGACCACTGGTATGTTAAATCCAATTAAAAAAATTGGAGAAGTTGTTCATTCGTTCAATAAAACGTTCATCGTGGATGCTATGAGCAGTTTTGGTGGTGTACCGATGGATTTATCAGGCTTGTATATTGATTTTTGCATTAGTAGTGCCAATAAATGTATTCAGGGCGTCCCAGGGTTTGGATTTGTTATTGCTAAAACAGAGGCACTAGAAAAATGTAATGGACAGGCTCGTAGTGTGGCATTAGATTTATACAATCAATGGGAAGTGATGAAAAAAGACGGTAAGTGGAGATTCACCTCACCTACTCATGTAGTAGCTGCATTTGCGAAGGCATTAGAGGAGCTTATGGAAGAAGGCGGAATCAGGGCACGCTATGAACGTTATGCAGAGAATAATCAACTACTGCGCTCTCATTTGTCAGCACTTGGATTTAAAGCATATATTACGGAAGAACTACAATCGCCAATTATTACAACATTTTTGTTCCCACATAAAGAGTTCTCTTTTAAGCATTTTTATCATGAAATGAAAAAAGCGGGCTTTGTTATCTATCCGGGCAAGCTGACAGATGTGGATACATTCCGTATAGGGAATATTGGTGATATACATGAAGAAGATATGCTTACGTTATGTGAAGTCATTGAAAATTATATGGTGGTGAAAAACAATGAAAATTGAAACAGTTATTTTTGATTGGGCTGGAACAGCAGTTGATTTTGGTTGCTTTGCCCCTGTAAATGTCTTTTTAACCATTTTTGAGGATGCTGGTGTAACAGTAACGCTTGAAGAGGCTCGTAAACCAATGGGCATGCTGAAAATCGATCATATTCGTACAATGCTAGAAATGCCAAGAATTCAAGAAGAATGGAAACGAGTTCATGGACAATCCTTTACAGAAGAGGATGTACAAGCACTATACAAAGAATTTGAGTCGAAGCTAATGGAATCTTTAGCGGCCTTTACAAATCCTATCCAGTATGTGAAGGAAACCGTACAGCAATTAAGAGAAGCGGGTATTCGAATTGGCTCCACAACAGGCTATACAGACTCAATGATGGAAGTAGTCACACTGCATGCAGCAATAAAGGGTTATCAGCCTGATTTCCTAGTAACCCCAACCCAAGTTGGAGATAAAGGACGTCCTTATCCATATATGATTTTTAAAAATATGGAGGCGTTAGGGTCAAAATCGACGAAGCAGGTTGTGAAGATTGGTGATACAACGTCAGATATAAAGGAAGCATTGAATGCGGGGGTCTGGGCTGTTGGGGTTATTATTGGAAGTTCTGAGATGGGTCTTTCTGAAGAGGAATTCATCTCATTATCTGCGGAGGAACAACAATTTGAAATTCAGAAAGCGAAGCGCATTTTTGAGGAGATAGGTGCTCATTATACAATTGAAACTATGAAAGAGCTACCTGCGTTAATTGAAACTATTAATAATGGTTTAAAACTAGAATCAGTGGTGTAAACCTCTTGAAAGAGCCTTTTAGTTGTAGATATACAATTAGAAGGTTTTTTTATGGCTTAGAAAGGGAAATGGTAGATGGACACAATAAAATGAAGAGTAAAGTATGATTAATGAATGGGTTATAAAAAAATAACCTCGGCAGAAAGGAAATAACTGCAGAGGTTTGTTTGCTTGATGGATTTTTAGTCACGCTCAAAAGGAATTGAATCGGGAATTTCCTCAAATGGATTTTTTTCATTAATACGGTCGTAAAACATTATACCGTTCAGATGATCTAATTCATGCTGGAATGCGATAGCAGGTAAGCCTTTAAGACGCATTTTTTTCTCTTCTCCGTCAATTGTTTTAAATTTTACTGTAATGCGAGCATGACGAGGAACATAGCCAGGGACGTTGCGATCTACAGAAAGACAGCCTTCGCCAGCAGTAAGATACGTATTTTCTACAGAGTGACTAACAATTTTAGGGTTAATTGCTACAAAGCTTAGTTGCTCACCATCATCATCTTGCAAATGTAAGGCGAACATTCGATGTAGACTATTGACTTGATTGGCAGCTAATCCAATGCCGCTACGTAAATCATATTTATCTGCCATTTCAGGATCTTGACTGTTGATGAGATATTGAAGCATATCTGCTGCAAGCTGTTTCACTTCTTCGGTTAACGGAAATTTAACTTCCTCAGCTTTCGTGCGTAAAGTCGGATGACCTTCGCGTATAATATCATCCATTAAAATCATATGTGAATCTTCCTTTCAATCTTTGTGTGCCTTATATATAAGTATACATCACACATAATAACAATCACATGAAAAAAGATCTTATTTGACTATACTTAAAAAATTTTTCTATAGCTATTAGATTATCTATAACTGGGCATTCTACTATTGGTATGCATGGAAGAAAACCTAATGTTTATGCATGTCATATGGGTTGTTGTAATACAGAAGGTATTGATGGATGGTACAGTATAAGACAGCTTTATTGAATTGTTATTTTAGAAAAAATCTTTGTTTGTACGCATAATATATGATTGACCGACAGTATTTTATTCAGTATACTGAGTCCTAAGAACAAGTTGTACTAGTTAAATAGTGATTTATTTTAATACAGTTGAAAGGGAGATGTGACAAATGAGCAAGAAAAACAATAATATTTTTGATGCAAAACAAACGCTAACTGAAATCGAAGATAAGTTTGAAATGTTTCAAATTTTGAATACAGAAGGCGAAATTATAAATGAAGAGGCAGACCCAAAATTATCAGATGATGAATTAGTTGAGCTAATGACACGTATGGTTTATACACGTATTTTAGACCAACGCTCAATCTCACTGAACCGTCAAGGTCGTTTAGGTTTCTATGCTCCTACAGCAGGACAAGAAGCTTCACAACTTGCCTCACACTTTGCATTAGAGCAAGAAGACTGGATTTTACCAGGGTATCGTGATGTTCCACAAATCGTATGGCACGGCTTACCATTAGATAAAGCATTTTTATTCTCACGTGGTCATTTCGTTGGCAACCAAATCCCTGAGGGCGTTAATGTATTACCTCCTCAAATCATTATTGGTGCTCAATATATTCAAGCAGCGGGAGTTGCGCTTGGTATTCAAAAGCGTGGTAAAAAAGCTGTTGCTGTAACATATACAGGTGATGGTGGTTCATCACAAGGGGATTTCTATGAAGGCATTAACTTTGCAGGTGCATTTAAATCACCGGCAATCTTCATCGTTCAAAATAACCAGTATGCAATTTCTACACCACGTGAATTACAAACAGCCGCTAAAACAATTGCGCAAAAGGGTGTAGCAGCAGGTTTACCAAGTATTTTAGTAGATGGAATGGATGCGCTTGCAGTTTATGTAGCAACTCGTGATGCTCGTGAGCGTGCGGTTAATGGAGAAGGCCCAACATTAATTGAAACAATGTGTTACCGCTATGGTCCTCATACAATGGCTGGGGATGACCCAACTCGTTACCGTACATCTGATACAGATAATGAATGGGCTCAAAAAGATCCTCTCGTTCGTTTCCGTAAATATCTAGAGGCAAAAGGTTTATGGGATGAGAAGAAAGAAGAGGCAGTAATCGAACGAGCAAAAGAGGAAATTAAAGAAGCAATCAAAAAAGCAGATGCTGCTCCAAAACAAAAAGTAACAGAGTTAATGGAAAACATGTATAAAGGCGAAATGCCATCTAATTTAAAAGAACAGTATGAAATCTACAAAGAGAAGGAGTCGAAATAACCTATGGCACAAATGACAATGATTCAAGCAATTACAGATGCACTTCGCACAGAATTAAAGAATGATGAAAACGTTCTTGTATTCGGGGAAGATGTAGGTGTCAACGGTGGGGTATTCCGCGCAACTGAAGGCCTACAAAAAGAATTTGGTGTAGACCGCGTATTCGATACACCATTAGCAGAATCGGGTATTGGTGGCTTAGCTATTGGCCTTTCTCTTCAAGGATTCCGTCCAGTTCCTGAAATTCAGTTCTTCGGCTTTGTTTATGAAGTAATGGATTCAATTAGTGGCCAGTTAGCACGTATGAGCTATCGTAGCGGTGGTGTCTATAATGCACCAGTAACAATTCGTTCTCCATTTGGTGGTGGAGTACATACACCAGAAATGCACTCAGATAGTTTAGAGAGTTTAATGACAGCACAACCAGGGTTAACGGTTGTTGTACCATCTACTCCATACGATGCGAAAGGCTTACTGATTTCATCTATTCGAAATGATAATCCAGTAATTTTCTTAGAGCATTTAAAACTATATCGTTCATTCCGCGAAGAGGTGCCTGAGGAAGCATATGAAATTCCACTTGGCAAAGCGGATGTAAAACGTGAAGGTAAGGATTTAACGATTGTTGCTTATGGTTTAATGGTACACGAAAGCTTGAAGGCTGCAGAAGAGCTTGAAAAAGAAGGTCACTCTGTAGAAGTAATAGACTTACGTACGATTCAACCAATTGATATTGAAACAATTATTGCATCTGTTGAAAAAACAGGTCGTGCAATCGTTGTACAAGAAGCGCAAAAACAAGCAGGTATCGCTGCAAATGTAGTAGCAGAAATCACAGAACGTGCAATTTTAAGCTTAGAAGCTCCTGTACTTCGTGTGGCTGCACCAGATACTGTGTACCCATTCCCACAAGCTGAAGGTGTTTGGTTACCGAACTATAAAGATGTAATGGAAACAGCGAAAAAAGTTTTAACATTCTAATGAACTAGAAAGGATGGGTACACATGGCATTTGAATTTAGATTACCAGATATCGGTGAGGGTATTCACGAAGGCGAAATTGTGAAATGGTTCGTCAAGGCTGGCGATACAGTAAAAGAAGACGATATTCTTTGCGAAGTACAAAATGATAAAGCGGTAGTTGAAATTCCTTCACCAGTTGAAGGAACAGTAGAGGAAGTTTTAGTAGGAGAAGGGACAGTTGCTGTTGTGGGCGATGTCTTAATCCGATTTGATGCACCTGGCTATGAAGACTTAAAGTTAAAAGGTGACGATCATGCTGAGGCGAAAACAGAAGCACAAGTTCAAGCAACTGCTGAATCTGGTCAGAACGTAGAGAAAGCTCCTGTTAATGAGGAGAAGGCTCCAGTGAAAGCTGAGACAGCACCAGAAAAAGGGGAGACAGTTGTCGATGATACTAAACGTGTAATTGCGATGCCTTCTGTACGTAAATTTGCACGAGATAACGATGTAAACATCCATGAAGTAAAGGGAACAGGCAAAAATGGTCGAATCTTAAAAGAAGATATTGAAAACTTCTTAAAAGGTGGCGGTACTATTGAAGCTGAAGCATCAACTGTAGAAACAGCAGAAGCAGCAATTGAGCAAGATAAAACTACTTCAGCCGCACCAGTAGTTCTCGAAGGGGAATTCCCAGAGACTCGCGAGAAAATGTCAGGTATTCGAAAAGCGATTGCCAAAGCAATGGTACACTCGAAACAAACTGCTCCTCATGTTACACTAATGGATGAAGTCGATGTTACAGCTCTTGTAGCACATCGTAAAAAATTCAAAGATATCGCTGCTGAAAAAGGTGTTAAATTAACATATTTACCATATGTAGTTAAAGCTCTTATTTCAACTTTACGCGAGTTCCCAGAATTTAACCGCTCATTAGATGATGCAACACAAGAAATTATTCAAAAGCATTACTATAATATCGGTATTGCTGCTGATACTGAAAAAGGCTTACTAGTACCAGTTATTAAGCATGCAGATCGTAAATCTGTATTTGCAGTGTCTAATGAAATCAATGAGTTAGCGACGAAAGCCCGTGAAGGCAAGCTTGCGCCACATGAAATGAAAGGTGCTTCCATGTCCATTACGAATATCGGCTCTGCAGGAGGACAATGGTTCACACCAGTTATTAATCATCCTGAAGTAGCAATTCTAGGTATTGGTCGAATTTCAGAAAAACCTGTAATAAAAAATGGTGAAATTGTAGCCGCACCTGTGTTAGCATTATCATTGAGCTTTGATCATCGTATGATCGATGGAGCCACTGCGCAAAATGCTTTAAATCACTTAAAGCGTTTGTTAAGTGAGCCAGAATTATTATTAATGGAGGCGTAACAAAAATGGTAGTAGGAGATTTCCCAATCGAAACAGATACTCTTGTCATTGGTTCAGGTCCTGGAGGATATGTAGCAGCAATCCGTGCAGCTCAAACTGGCCAAAAAGTAACAATCGTTGAAAAAAATGTACTTGGTGGTGTGTGCTTAAACGTAGGTTGTATCCCATCAAAAGCATTAATTTCAGTAGGTCACCGTTTTGAGCAAGCTAAACATTCAGATGACATGGGAATCATCGCTTCTGATGTGAAATTAGACTTCTCAAAAGCACAAGCATTTAAAGACAGCGTTGTTAAAAAATTAACTGGCGGTGTTGAAGGCTTACTTAAAGGTAACAAAGTTGAAATTGTACAAGGTGAAGCTTATTTCGTTGACGCTCATTCAGTGCGTATCATCAATGGTGAATCTGCTCAAACTTACACATTTAACAATGTCATTATCGCAACAGGTTCTCGTCCGGTTGAAATTCCAACATTTAAATTTTCTGAGCGCGTGCTAAATTCTACTGGTGCACTTTCTTTACAGGAAGTTCCAGGTAAATTAGTTGTGATCGGTGGAGGTTATATTGGTACAGAGTTAGGCTCAGCTTATGCTAACCTTGGCTCACAAGTAACAATTATCGAAGGCGGAAAAGATATTTTGGCTGGCTTCGAAAAACAAATGACTCAAATCGTGAAAAAAGGCCTTAAAAAGAAAGGCGTTGAGATTGAAGTTAACGCATCTGCAAAAGGCGTTGAAGAAACTGAAAACGGCGTAGTTGTAACATATGAAGTTGGCGGAGAAGAGAAAAAGGTTGAAGCTGATTACGTATTAGTTACTGTAGGTCGTCGTCCAAATACAGATGAAATGGGCCTTGCTGAAATCGGAGTTGAATTCGGTGAACGTGGTCTAATCAATGTTGACAAACAATGTCGTACAAATATTTCAAACATCTATGCAATCGGTGATATCGTAGCGGGTCCACAACTTGCACATAAAGCATCTTACGAAGGTAAAGTGGCTGCTGAAGCGATCGCTGGTGAAAAATCAGTGGTTGATTATCTTGCTGTACCTGCTGTATGCTTCACAGATCCAGAAATGGCGACTGTAGGTTATAATGAAGACCAAGCTAAAGCTGAGGGCATCGAATACACTGCAGCGAAATTCCCATTCGCAGCAAATGGTCGTGCTCTTGCATTAAACCAATCAGAAGGTTTCGTGAAGCTTGTTGCTCGTAAAGAAGATGGCTTATTAATTGGTGCTCAAATTGTAGGTGCTGGTGCATCTGATATGATCGCTGAAATGGGCTTAGCAATCGAAGGCGGTATGACTGCTGAAGATATCGCATTAACAATTCACGCTCACCCAACTTTAGGTGAGATCACTATGGAAGCTGCTGAAGTACTACTTGGCAATCCAATCCATATTGTTACAAAAAAATAATTAGATATGAAACGGTTATAAAGCATTAGCTTTATAGCCGTTTTTTGTATATTGCTTCTAATTTTGATAAAGTTACTATATCGAATGAATATTCAAAAAGTATAATTCGACAACTGTGCCAAGGTCTAGCAGAGATAGAATTTCATCGCTAGATAACGATGCCTACAGAGCAATAGAAGTGAACAATAAACTGGGGTGATGAAAATGGAACTAGGATTGAAGGGAAAAGTAGCTATTATTACAGGCTCAAGTAAAGGTATTGGCTATTATACAGCAATGCAACTTGTGAAAGAGGGAGCAAAAGTTGTGCTGAGTGCGCGTGGTGAAAAACAGCTCCAAGTAGCAGCTGGCTGTATTAAAAATGAAACAGGTGAGGATGTTTTAATCGTACCGACAGATATTACAAAAGAAAAAGATTGTAAGTACTTAATTGAGCATACAGTTGAGCATTTTGGAGGTGTGGATATACTTATCAATAATGCAGGTACAGCCTCAGCAAACCCATTTGAATCAGTTAGTAGTGAGCTATGGCAGGCTGATTTAGATTTAAAGGTATTTGGTGCTGTCCATTGTTCAAAATTCGCTGTTCCTTATATGCGTAAGGCTGGAGGCGGAGCGATTGTCAATGTAACGGCTGTTATGGCTAAAACGCCACCTGCTAGTTCCCTCCCTACTACTGTAAGTCGAGCAGCTGGTCTTGCATTAACAAAAGCGATGAGTAAGGACTTAGGAAAAGATAATATTCGTGTGAATTCTGTATGTATAGGGCTAATTCGTAGTGACCAAATCGAAAAAAAGTGGAAGAAGGAAGAACCTGAGCTTGCTTGGGAAGCGTATTCTCGCAAAGTCGGTCAAACAATTCCACTTGGTCGTGTAGGGGATACAGAAGAAGCAGCAAATGTCATTACTTTTTTAGTATCAGATGCAGCAAGTTATTTGACAGGCACTTCAGTGAATATTGATGGTGGGTCTGGACATGCATTATAGGATTTTGAAAAATTGATCAGCGTAATTTTTGAGAAAAGAAATATGTATTGGTGTCCAAATAAAGAAGTGTTTAATTATTGTATAAAGAGAAGATGGCTTAAATTGTGTAAGGGCTATCTTCTTTTCTATTGTTTTTCTAAAATTATAATAGACAGAAAATTCCTACAGATGTAGAATAATCGTTATAGGGGGTGAAAAGTGGCGAAATGTTGAACGAAAATTTTGCTGCATTGTTCATGAAGGTTGTAAGGATTATTGTCCAAATTGGGATACTCAATATTTATTACTACATGGGCGTGGGCATTGTAACTTTATTACATGTACCTCTTCCAGGAAGCGTTATTGGTCTACTTTTATTAGCACTATCACTTCAATTTAAAATAATTAAAGTAGAGTATATTCAAGATGGAGCTGGTTTTTTAATTGGGGTTTTAACCTTATTTTTCATTCCTGCAACAGTAGGGGTAATTGACTATCCAGAGCTTTTATCAACAACAGGACTGCTAATTATTTTGGCTGTTATAGCTAGTACATTAATTTCTATTTATATTACTGGATTACTTACTCAAATGATTGAGAAGAAAGAGTTAGCGAAGAAAGAAACTGAAGCTGTTCCAGAAGAAGGAGAGGGGAAATTAACTGTTGATTGAAATAATTGTTGTGGTTGGCACCATTATATTGTTTATGCTATTTACAAAGCTTTATCAGCGATTTCCGCATCCTATCATGATTCCACTAGTAACGACAACTATCGTCAGTGCTGTTATTTTAATAGTATTTCAGATTCCTTATTCGACCTATATGCAGGGAGGAGAATGGCTTCAAAAAATGCTTGGCCCAGCAGTAGTAGCACTCGCCTATCCTCTTTACAATCAGCGTGCCATTATTATGAAGTATAAATACTCTATTTTATCAGGTATCTTTATAGGCATGATTACTGGCTTAGTGACGATTTTTGTCATGCTAAAATGGATTAGGGTAAGTGATAGCTGGATGCTGACAGCTTTACCTAAATCTTTAACGACACCGGTTGGTATGCAGGTGAGCGAAACAATTGGAGGGATTCCCCCGTTAACAGCTGTATTTGTTATGCTAGCAGGGTTTGTAGGCGCAATAATTGGACCATTAGTGATTAAATTTGGAAAAATTGATTCTGCGGTTAGCAGAGGGGTTGCAGTAGGTAGTGCATCACATGGCGTTGGACTTGTTAAATTAAGAGAGTATGGAGAAAGAGAATTATCAGTTGGTTCATTATCAATGGGGTTAACAGCAATAATTGGGGCATTTCTCTGCCCACTTTTTGTATATTTGTTTATGTAAAACGAGCAAACCCTTTACAAACAATTGTAAAGGGTGAAAATCTGACTATATTAAGACTCTTTTTCAATAATAAATTGAACCGTATGGGCAAGACCAGTGTGTAAAGTACCTTCATTTCTTATTTGTTCACCTGTGAAAAAATGGATAATTTTATAAGGGTGACACCAAGTTAGGACATGAAGAGGATCGTATAAATTATCTAGCTGCTTTGGGCCACCTGATGCATATGGAAGCTGATATATCGAATATAGCTCCATCATGATTCGACCACCTGGCTTGACTGAATTTACTATACGCTCAAAAACGGCGTGCTGCTGCTTCATTGGGAAATGTCCAAACACCATTATAGCAGCATCAAACTTTTCTACAGGCAATTCATCATGTAATAAATCTGCAAGCTGTGTAACTACAGTAACACCCTGTTTTTTTGCTAGCTGTTGAGTCTTCTCTAACCCATTTTCAGCATAATCAAAGGCAGTTACTAAATGTCCTTTGGAAGCTAAAAAAACAGCATTTCTTCCTTCACCTTCTGCATATGCAGCAACATTTACATAACCCTTTATAAAATCTACATAGTCCTTGATAAAGGCATTTGGTTGTTCACCATACACATATTCGGTAGTGCTAAAATGTTGATCCCATATATTCATCAAATTCCCTCCCTTTTTAATATTGTAGAAAAAGTAACATAGTTAATCTAATTTTTTGTACTAATGCTTAACCAAAACGTTACTAGTTGTTACGAATATGTAACTAAAATCTTCCGAAATTAGCCAATAGAGGATTCCATTTTTCATGGCAAGATGTATCGAAATTGATAAATAATGAAAAAGCTACCTCATCAAAATTTTGAAGAGGTAGCTTTCCAGTTTTAAATAATAGGCTTGCGTTCTTTTATAACACGAATTGTTTTTAATGTTGAATCTTCAGGTCCTTGTACTGGTAAACCTGCTTCAATATTCATTTGAATATAATGAATATTTTCTTGTGTAATTATTTCCCCGGGAATAAAGATCGGAATTCCAGGAGGATATACCATAATAAATTCTGCACAAATACAGTTATCTGCCTCTGCCAATGGAACAACCTCAGTATCAGCATAAAATGCATCACGAGGCGACATAGCAAGTGCTGGAATTTCTGGAACATTAACTACTGCTTCAGTGATTGCAGCTTCTGAATCAAAAGCTTTGGACATACGATTAAGCGCGTTAATAAGAAGGTTTATCTCTTTTTTCGTATCTCCCAAAGTTACTAAACATAGAATATTGTAAAGATCAGAAAGTTCTACCTCAATATTCGCATTATAACGTAACCATTCCTCAGCTCGATGACCAGAAATACCCAAATCTTTCACACTAATTAAAAGCTTTAAAGGATCCATATCATATGTGGCAGATGAATGTAACTTTTCCTTTCCAGCACATTTTAAATGTGGTATCTGATTAATACGTTTACGTGCATCCTTTGCCAAGCGAAGAGCATCATCAATTAAATCAACGCCATGTATTGCTAGCTGACGTCGCGCCGTATCAAGCGATGCTAACAATGGATAAGATGTCGATGTTGTTGTCAGCATAGAAAAGACTGCTTGTACACGTTTTGCTGAGACAAGGCCTTCACGTACATTTAAGATCGATGTTTGTGTCATAGACCCACCTAGCTTATGTACGCTTGTAGCAGCCATATCAGCTCCTGCCTCCATCGCTGAATAGGGAAGTTCATCATGGAATTTAATGTGTACGCCATGAGCTTCATCCACAACAACTGGAATATTACGACCATGCGCGATTTCGACAATACGTTTTAAATCAGCTGTAAAGCCATAATAAGTTGGATTAATAACTAGAACTGCTTTTGTGTCTGGATAAGCATTTAAAGCCTTTTCGACAGCTTCAGGGGATATTCCGTGAGAAATACCATATTCACTGTCTACTTCAGGATGAATAAAAATCGGAATTGCACCAGCGAAAACAATCGCTGACATAATTGATTTATGAACATTCCGTGGCACTAGAATCTTATCACCTGGACCGACGACGGTCAGAATCATCGTCATGATGGCGCCACTAGTACCTTGAACGGAAAAGAATGTATGATCAGCACCAAAGGCCTCAGCAGCAAGTGCTTGTGCTTCTTTAATGGCGCCTTTTGGTGAATGTAAATCGTCTAGTGGAGCAATATTAATTAAATCGATTGATAAAACGTTGTCGCCGACGAATTCTCGGAAGGCTGGATCCATACCTTGACCTTTCTTATGGCCTGGAATATGGAACTGAATTGGATGTCTGTTCCGATGTTTAAGTAATACGTCGAACAATGGAGTCTCTAATTGTGACAACGCAGGTACCACCTCACTTTATAATATCTAAGAAAACATATGAATTATAGCACCTTACGACATGAAAGAATAGACTTTACTTAAAAAAATAAAAGGGTTTTTTGATCCTTTCGAGAAGTTTATAACGTATGAAAGGGGAGGTACTATGAATTGGAATACACGTGTGACAGAACTATTAAATGTGAAATACCCAATAATACAAGGTGGGTTAGCCTATTTAGCTTATGCTGATTTGGCAGCGGCAGTGTCGAATGCTGGCGGACTTGGACAAATAACAGCGATGAGTTTACGTGATCCTGACCTATTGCGCGCAGAAATTCATAAAGTACGAACATTAACAGATAAACCGTTTGGTGTGAACTTTGCCATTGGCATGTATGGCACTGGCTACGAGGATATGGTACGTGTGGCAGTGGAAGAAAAAGTACCTGTAGTAACAATGACTGGAGGAAATCCTGCACCTATTTTTGATATTTTGGCAGGAACCGACATTAAAAAATTGGTGCTTGTAGCCGCACGTAGACAAGCTCAAAAAGCGGAACAACTTGGAGCAGATGCTGTGATGGTTGTTGGACAAGAGGGAGGTGGTCATCTTGGACGTGACGATGTCGGCACAATGGTGCTTGTTCCGCAAGTTGTCGATAGTGTAAAGATACCAGTTATTGCTTCTGGAGGCATAGGTGATGGTCGGGGTTGGATGGCAGCACAGGCGCTTGGAGCAGAGGGCATTGAAATGGGCACACGTTTTATTGCGACTAAAGAGTGTGTAGATGCATCAGAGGCTTATAAAGAGGCGTTACTAGCAAGCAGTGAGGCTGATACAACTATTATTAAACGCTCTATTGGTGCACCAGCTCGAGCATTACGCAATGATTTCACTGCGAAAATTTTAGAAATTGAGGAGAAGACACCGACATATGAAGCATTAAAAGATTTCATTGGTGGTGCTGCCAATAAACGTTTTATTTATGATGGTAAGAATGATCAAGGATTTGGCTGGGCTGGTCAAGTAACAGGAATGATTCATGACATTCCAACAGTTCAGGAGCTAATGAATCGTATGGTTGCAGAAGCTGAAAGTATCCGAGTAAAATGGGGACAATAACGTAAAGGTGGTTATGTCTAATGGAATATTCCTATCCGTTTTCAACAGATTGGTCTACAGAAGAAATTGTTGATGTTGTTCAATTCTTCGAAGGGATTGAGCAAGCTTATGAGAAGGGCATTAAACGCGAAAATATGCTTGCAAAGTATCGCCGTTTTAAACAAATTGTCCCATCACAGGCAGAAGAAAAATCTATTTTTCGTGAATTTGAAGAAGCTAGTGGCTATGTAAGTTATCCTGTTGTTAAGCTAGCGAAAGAAGGAACGGATGGTACTTTGATTAAAGTTGTTCCGAAACAACGTCATTAAAAAAGTGGATGTGAGTTATTCTCACGTCCACTTTTTTTAGAGCTTTACACTATCTTGGTGTTAAAAAAGAATGTTTTGCATACATTACATCAATATCATTATTATTGAATAATAGAAAATATACCAATTATAATTCTTTAACCGCGAAAAAATTTTTATAAAAATAGGAATAAAATCGGAAATTTTCCACAATATATAAGCAGTATATCATTTGCATTATTATGTTACATGGATAAAAACACTATACATCGAGCATTACTTTCCAACAATGACGTTATAGATTGGGAGTAAATGACTAAAGGTTTCTTCCGTTATTTGATGGAGTTGACTAGCTGTCAGTTTGATTGCTTGCTCTTTTGGAATATGTCGACCTACTAAAAATTCACCTTTTTTAACATCCCGTAAACGAAGGAGTAACTCATCTAGCTTGTCCTCCTTTGCCGTTTGTAAAGGAAAGGCCTCTGGAGACATATGATCTCCAGACACAATAAAGTCTTCGGGAAGTTGCCCTAGTATTGCTTTATTGGCCATTAAACGCTGTGCCATTACATTTTTTTCAGGCGCTTCGTAAATAATAGCCAAGATGATGAATAAATGTGTGCTCCAAAGACCAATCTGAAAGTGAGGTAATGATTTATAACCTCTTTTGTACGGAGCAAAGGCTACCCAACTATCATTTGGAGGATTGACAGTTCTTCGTGCGTGTTTTGCAACATGAGGATAGAATTCTTCCCCAAGATGACTGGAAAAGTACGCAGAAAAGTCCTCTCCTAGCAGTTGGAATTTTGGTCGTACAGAAGAATTTAATGCATCCATTCTCTGTTCTAAACCGTCTATATGAAATACATTAAAGTCTTTATTCGTCCACTTTATTTTTGGCAATGGTAGTAGCTCCTTTCGATTTATAAGGTTTATTTTTTTAGAAAAATGGGAAAAAATCTTATAACAAGAACTTTCTAAAGTCTGCAAAATGTTCTTGTGAAAAATTAAAAAAAGGAAGTGATTTTTATGAAACCAATCGTAAAAATTATACGTAAAGTTGACATTGAAAAGCAATATGAACACATTTTACAGTTGGAATTAGATTATGAATTAGCTTCTCTCTTCGACGCTATGAATGAAAAAAATGAAGCTGAAATTGAAAAAAGTAAAAAACGTCTGACTGAAATTCAGATGGAACTTGAAAGTTTGCACGCCTATGCGTAATAAAAATTTTATACCCATTTGAAAATCACTTGCTGAATATTCCGACAGCAGGTGATTTTTATTGTTATAATGGGTAAAATAGACTTTATATCATAATGAAAAGTTTTAAGTATCTACAATGTGCAGAATACACCATGCTAACATCGAGAGAAAAAGATATCATATACTTGAATGGTGAGAACATGAAAAATCAGTCCAATAGCATAGAGTTAGAGTTTTTTTAATCGAAGGGTGGGTTTTTATGGACATACAACAATTGGATCAATTTGCGAAAAGTATTATCTTTGAGGCAGGCAGCCGCATTAGACAAGCTTTTTCGTATAATTTGGTAATCGAAACGAAATCAGGTGCTAATGATCTTGTGACGAATATCGATCGTGAAACAGAATTATTCTTTATCGATAAAATAAGAGCTTTTGATCCATCTCACAAGATTTTAGGGGAAGAGGGAATGGGAGAAAAAGTAGAGTCCTTAGATGGCATTGTGTGGATAATTGATCCTATAGATGGCACCATGAATTTTGTTAAGCAACACCGCCATTTTATGATTTCTATTGGTATCTTCATCAATGGAATAGGCAAGCTTGGTTACATATTTGACGTGATGCGTGAGGATTTATTTTATGCAATAGCTGGAGAAGGTGCCTGGTACAATGAATCTCCTTTACGAAAATTAACGTCAGTAAAAATAGAAGAAGCTGTCATTGGGATTAATGCTCATTGGGTAGCACCGAATCGGCATATTCATCATGAAAAGGTTATTGATATGGTTCGTAAAGTACGAGGTACACGATCATACGGATCTGCAGCTATGGAAATAGCATTTGTTGTGAGTGGTAAGTTAGATGCATATGTCTCTATGCGTTTATCACCATGGGACATTGCTGGTGGTACTATTATCGCGCATGAGGTTGGCGCTGTTGCCACAAATTTACACGGGGAAGGTTTTGATTTCCTTCATCAGGATACTTTTATCATTGCCAATCCATCGATACACAAAGAATTATTAGATAAATATATTGTGCCTTATGAATAATAAAGGAGCCGTCTTTTTTAGACAGGCTCCTTCTTTGTAACATAATTAAAGTAATCCTTGTTCACGCAATTTGCGTTTCATTTTAAAGGCTGTCATAAAAATGACACAAGTAGCCAAAATGCCTGCTAGAATACCAAACACACTTTCAGCAGCTACAGAATATCCGATAGAACACATTGCTAAAACAGCTGCTAATGCATAAATGGCCATTACGAATTTTGCACGATTCATAACCGAGCCCCCTATATTAAAATTTGTAAATCAAATATATTTTTTAGAATGATGGAAATTCTAATAAGGACATTTCTATCCCTCTTGTGCTATAATATCACAGTTAAACATTCGAAAAAAGAATATGGAGTGGAATAATGACAAACTTACGTCAAGATCTTCGCAATATCGCAATTATCGCCCACGTTGACCATGGTAAAACTACCTTAGTTGACCAATTATTAAAACAATCTGGTACATTCCGTTCAAACGAACATGTTGAAGAACGTGCAATGGACTCTAATGATATTGAACGCGAACGTGGTATTACAATTTTAGCAAAAAATACTGCGGTAAACTATAACGGAACACGTATCAACATCCTTGATACGCCTGGACACGCTGACTTCGGTGGTGAGGTAGAACGTATTTTAAAAATGGTAGATGGCGTTTTACTAGTTGTCGATGCGTATGAGGGTTGTATGCCGCAAACACGCTTTGTATTAAAAAAAGCGTTAGAACAAAAGTTAACACCGATTGTAGTTGTAAACAAAGTTGATAAAGATTCAGCACGACCATTAGAAGTAGTCGATGAAGTATTAGAATTATTTATCGAGCTAGGTGCTGACGATGATCAACTAGATTTCCCTGTTGTTTATGCATCAGGTGTCAATGGTACAGCTTCTCTTGATGCTGATCCAGCAAACCAAGAAGAAAATATGCAATGTCTATTTGAAAAGGTAATCGAAGCAATCCCAGCACCAATTGATAACTCAGCAGAACCATTACAATTCCAAGTAGCATTACTTGATTATAATGATTATGTTGGTCGTATTGGGATCGGACGCGTATTCCGCGGTACTATTGAAGTAGGACAACAAGTTGCATTAATGAAATTAGACGGTACTGTAAAACAATTCCGTGTAACGAAACTATTTGGTTTCTTTGGTTTAAAACGTGAAGAAATTCAGTCAGCTAAAGCTGGGGACTTAATCGCCGTTTCAGGTATGGAGGACATCAACGTTGGTGAAACAGTATGTCCAGTAGAGCATCAAGAAGCATTAACACCATTACGTATTGATGAACCAACATTACAAATGACATTCTTAGTCAACAACTCGCCATTTGCAGGGCGCGAGGGTAAATGGGTAACTGCCCGTAAGGTGGAGGAACGCCTACGTTCACAGCTTCAAACAGATGTATCTTTACGCGTTGAAGATACGGATTCGCCAGATGCATGGACAGTTTCAGGCCGTGGTGAACTGCATTTATCAATCCTGATTGAAAATATGCGTCGTGAGGGCTTCGAGCTACAAGTATCAAAACCTCAAGTAATCATTCGTGAAATTGATGGTGTAAAATGTGAGCCATTTGAACGTGTACAGATTGATGTTCCTGAGGAAAATGTTGGTTCTGTTATTGAATCAATTGGTACTCGTAAAGGTGAAATGTTAGATATGGTGAACAATGGCAATGGTCAAGTTCGTTTAACATTCTTAGTTCCTGCTCGTGGTTTAATCGGTTATACGACAGAGTTTATGTCAATGACAAAAGGCTTTGGTATCATTAACCATACATTTGATTGCTACCAACCATATATCCCAGGTCGTATTGGTGGACGTCACCAAGGTGTTCTTGTTTCAATGGAAACTGGTAAATCAACAACTTATGGTATGATGCAAGTAGAAGACCGTGGTACACTATTTGTAGAGCCAGGTACTGAAATTTATGAAGGTATGATCGTTGGCGAAAATACACGTGACAATGATATCACTGTAAACATAACAAAAATGAAGCAAAAAACGAATGTTCGTTCCGCGACAAAAGATGCAACAAACGTTATTAAAAAGCCACGTTTATTAACACTAGAAGAAGCATTAGAATTCTTAAATGATGATGAGTACCTAGAAATTACACCAGAATCTATTCGCCTTCGTAAACAAATTCTAGATAAAAATGAACGTGAAAGAATAGCGAAAAAGCTTAAAAACGCTGAACAATAATTTTTTGCTTCCACGAAAGGAAGAGGAGTCTTGGATATTAAGTCCGCTTTAATGGGGGAACTGAATGTTATTCAAGTAGCTGCACAGGTAAATGCAAAGGAAACAGAAGATGCCTATGAAAAAATGGCTGGAATTACACGTTTTTTATATGAGAATATGCCTAACTATGACATTGCTGGCTATGTTCTATTTTTCCTGGTGTTTCTACTTTCGGCAATTGTCTATAAATTAGGCTTTGCAAAGAAATTAAAAAGATCACAAAATATTATTATTTATATTTTCCTATTTTTAGGTTGTATCCTGTTAACATTTTTTGCTTTATATCTTCCAATGGTTGAAGGGCTTATTGTAG
Organism: Lysinibacillus sp. UBA6686; assembly: GCF_002455205.1. Lineage (NCBI taxonomy): Bacteria > Bacillati > Bacillota > Bacilli > Caryophanales > Bacillaceae > Lysinibacillus > Lysinibacillus sp. UBA6686. Next base: position 96,192 of record NZ_DKJS01000022.1, read on the forward strand.
CGGCATTAATTTTAATTGTCTATAAAACACGTATGTGGCGTGAAAAAAGAGAAGAGCAACAAGCTACTAATCAGTGAAATAACTATATTTGAGAAACAGTCTTAGTGTTGAAGCTAAGGCTGTTTTTTTGTTGCTTAAGAGAATTGTCAAACCATAGGCACCGAAACCTTCTAAAGTGAATAAGTTAATGTCGATAGACTTATTTTCAACAAACGAGGAGGAAAAGGAATGCGGTGGTTTAAAAGAAGCTTGTTTTTTAGTGTAATTGCTGTACTTCTCCTTTCTTTGGCGGCGTGTAATAAACATGAGCTTGAAAAAGTCAAAGTTGGAGAGGTGACGCGCTCAATTTTCTATGCACCACAGTATATAGCACTTGAAAAAGGATTCTTCGAAGATGAAGGACTTTCTGTAGAACTTCAGACAATAGCTGGTGGGGATAAAACAATGACGGCATTACTTTCAGATGGGATTGATATTGCCCTAGTTGGATCAGAGACCTCTATTTATGTAACGCTTCAAGGCGCAAATGATCCAATTCAAAATTTTGCTCAGCTTACCCAAACAGATGGTACATTTTTAGTTGCACGGGATAAGATAGATAATTTTTCTTGGGATCTATTAAAAGGCTCCACATTTTTAGGGCAACGTAAGGGTGGAATGCCACAAATGGCAGGTGAATTTGTATTGAAAAAGCATGGCATAGATCCTACTCAAGACTTAACACTTATTCAAAACATTGACTTTGCAAATATTGCTACGGCCTTTGCTTCTGGAACAGGAGATTTTGTACAACTGTTTGAACCGACTGCAAGTGTGTTCGAAAAAGAAGGGAAAGGCTATATTGTTGCTTCATTTGGTACAGAATCTGGCCATTTACCTTATACCTCGTTTATGGCAAAAAGTAGTTATTTAAAGGATGAAGCGAAGACCGTCCAAGGCTTTACAAATGCATTGAAACGGGCACAGGATTTTGTGCAAAAAGAGAGTGCTGCCGAAGTAGCTAAAATTATTCAGCCATACTTTGAAAATGTGGATGTAGACTTGATTGAAACAGTGGTAGAGCGTTATAAATCTCAGGGCTCTTATGCGACAGATCCTATATTGGAGAAGGGGGAATGGGATAACTTGCAAACGATTATGGAGGAAGCAGGTGAACTTCCTCAACGGGTGGATTATGAAGAATTGGTGAATACAACTTTTGCAAAAAAGGCTGCTGAGTAATATGGAATTTTTAAATCTAGAAAATATTCACCATAGCTATTTTTCAAGTACACAGGCAAAGGATGTATTATGTGATATCAATTTAGGCATTCGAGAAGGAGAGTTTGTCTCTTTTATCGGACCGAGCGGTTGTGGGAAAACAACTTTATTATCCATCATAGCAGGCTTATTTCCTCCTACTAAAGGCAAGATATATATTGATGGTGAGGAAATATCGACACAAAACCAATCACTTATTGGCTATATGCTTCAGCAAGATTATTTATTTCCGTGGAAAAATATTGAGGACAATATTACGATCGGCTTGAAGATTATGGAGCGTAGCCAAAAAACGCATAAAGTAACTGCAAATGCATTGTTACAAGAAGTGGGGCTAGCAAATGTCAGCGGTAATTACCCACGAGAGCTGTCTGGTGGGATGCGGCAACGTGTTGCACTAGCCAGAACGCTGGCAGTAAATCCTAGAATTTTACTGCTGGATGAACCATTCTCAGCACTTGATTATCAGTCGAAGCTAAAGCTTGAGGATTTGGTTGTTGAAACGTTAAAGGCCTATCAAAAAACAGCAGTTCTTGTCACTCATGATATTGGAGAGGCGATTGCGATGAGTGAACGGGTATTTCTCTTCTCTGCTAATCCAGGTACATTACACAGAGTTTTTGAAATACCGGAAGCATTACAACAGCTATCCCCCTTTGATGCACGGCAACATCCAGCATATTCAGATGTATTCCAAGCTATTTGGAAGGAGCTGGAGAGCCTTGGATAATACACCTTTTAAACAGTATCAACAAATGTTAAAAAAGGAAAAACGTTTTGTTCGATTTTATCAGCTCATCATCTTACTCATTTTTTTTGGTGGATGGGAGCTTCTTTCTAGATTTGAATGGATTGATCGGTTAATTTTTAGTTCGCCAACACATGTATGGCAAACATTTATTGGAAAAGTAAGTGATGGTTCGTTAACTTTGCACGTTGGTGTCACGCTGATGGAGACGATTATTGGTTTTATTGCGGGTACTTTACTTGGTACATTAATAGCTATTATTTTATGGTGGTCCCCATTATTGTCTAAGGTATTGGATCCTTATTTAGTGATTTTAAATGCCATGCCAAAAGTAGCGCTAGGACCTATTTTAATTGTTGCACTTGGACCAGGGTATTTTTCGATAATTGCTATGGGTGCCTTAATTTCGATAATTATTACAACTATTGTTGTTTATACAGCCTTTAAAGGAGTAGATCCGAACTATAGCAAAGTTTTACAAACTTTTAGGGCTACGAGGTGGCAGATATTTAAAGAAGTCATATTACCAGCCTCTTTTCCAACGATTATTTCTACTTTAAAGGTAAACGTAGGGTTATCATGGGTAGGGGTTATTGTAGGGGAATTTTTAGTTGCCTCAAAAGGTCTTGGCTATTTAATCATCTATGGCTTCCAAGTATTTAATTTTAATCTAGTTCTGATGTCACTGCTCATCATTGCCTTTTTTGCGACTATTATGTATCAGGTAGTCGAGCTGATTGAGAAGGTAATCATAAAGAATAATGCATAAGATAATGTGGCTCCTAAGTTGGATTAAAAGAATGGAAGCGAGGTTAATCTCAGCGTTGTGGGATACCTCGCTTTTATTGTTATGGAAAATATTATTGATATCTTCAAACACCTAAAAAAACAAAATCATTCCGAGAATATTCATACTTCGGAATGATTTTGTTGTATTTAAAAATCTTTATCCATTTGTGGTGAAGTGCGATAAAAGCGGAAATTTCCTGTTTCTATTCGTGCAAGCGTATTGTCTTTAATCCGATCATGACATATATCACACATATACGTATGAATTGGTCGATTGCGTAATTTTTTTGCTAACGGTAAATCATCGTCTAAATTGTTAATTGTATCGCAAATGACACATTTTACACGCATTGCATTCCCTCCTATTCAACACGAATGGCTGATACATTTTTAATAGGGTTGTCTACATTTGAACCATCTTTAAAGAGCACATGGACAGGGCCATCTTCAAGTAAAGGTTTGCCGTCCTGGCTATATTTTAAAATGAGTGTTTGTGCCTCTGCAATGGAGAATGGATATTCTGTGCCATCTTCACATTCAATAACGATCATTGTCGCTTCAGGTTTAATTTCCGCATTTTTCAAGAAGGGGCTCAATTCAATACCGAAAGTACCTGTTTCCATCCCTTTACGATCAAATTTACGTTCAGATTTTAGAGTTGGAGGGAAAGTGGCTCCTTCCATTATTTCGCGTGACCAATGAGCGCCTACCTCACGCATATATTTAATATCCTTATCCTCCTCCACTTCTTGTGATGTGAAGTATGTTTTTAAATCTAATTTACGATCATCGAAAATCCAAACTGTAGGATCTAATGTTAGTTGAAATGAAACTGCACCCTTGATAGGAATTATTGTTTCCATAATAGAAATCCTCCTTAAATCTTGTATATCCATGAAATAGTATAACGCTAATGACTAGAGATAATAAAGAAATATAATTTGAATTCGTTATTTTTCCAATGAAGACACTTGCAATTTTAACGACTAAAAGATAAACTTTATTAAGATAGAATCGAAGAAATATCAGATAATGGGGGCGTCCTCATGGATACGAAATCACAAACTTCTTTTCAGGAGAAGGCTTTGGAGCTTTTAGTTGCTGATGCAGACAAAATTGCTCGCCTTATTCGAGTACAAATGGATCATTTAACAATGCCACAATGCCCTTTATATGAAGAAGTATTAGATACACAAATGTTCGGCCTTTCACGTGAAATTGACTTTGCTGTGAAGCTTGGACTGATTGAGCGCGAAAAAGGCAAAGAAATTCTCGATTCACTCGAGAAAGAACTTTCTGTACTACATGACGCGTATACAGACAAATAAAAAGAAAAAACTCAAACGCAATCTGCGATTTGAGTTTTTTTTCTAGAACGAGGTTTTTCGATGAGACAATACTTAAAACGTTATGCACAAAATTTTGATTATCCATTATTTTTTACGGTTCTATTGCTAAGCTTATTTGGTTTGGTGATGATTTATAGCTCCAGTATGATGGTGGCTATTGTTCACAAAGAACAAACACCCGATTTCTATTATAGTAAGCAAGTGACCAATTTAATCGTAGCGTTTTTAGGATTTTTAGTGGCAGCATTTTTCCCTTATAAGCATTATGCAAATAAAAATATTATGCTGTTGCTGACGATTGTACTTGCTGTGTTATTTACTTGGGTAAAGATAGACGGAAATGGTGCTGAGGAAGGAATCGGATCTCAGAGCTGGATAGCTGTTCCTGGATTGGGAAATTTCCAGCCCTCTGAATATGCGAAACTATTTATTATTTTATATTTTGCTGCTGCCTTTCATCGAAAAGCACAAAAATATACATTTGAAAAGCTACAACCGACTGAAATATTTTATCCAATATTTCTTTGGATACTTGTAGTTGCGGGAGTAGCTTTTGAAACAGATTTAGGAGCCAGCATTATTTTATGTGGTATAGCTGTCTCAGTTGTGGCAGCTAGTGGAATTCCGTTTAAAACATTTTGGAAGTTTTTTGGTGTGTTAGGGGCATTTGGTGCAGCTATCATTGGTATTCTATGGATGTTTAAAGGCGAGCTGTTAAAGGGGAATCGGAAAGGTCGTATTTTATCCTATTTTAACCCGTTTGATTATGAAAATGATTTTGGTCATCAAGTTGTAAATAGTTATTATGCAATTGGTGGAGGCGGCTTAGAAGGAAGGGGACTAGGTCAATCCATTCAAAAATTGGGGTATTTGCCTGAACCACAAACCGATTTTATTATGGCGATTATTATGGAGGAGCTAGGTATTTGGGGAGTACTTATCGTCTTAGGTGGTCTAGGATTTATTATATATAAAGGATTTTCAATTGCTTTGCGTACGAAAGATCCACTGGCACGTATGATTGCGGCTGGTATTGCAAGCTGGATTGGTTTTCAGTCGTTTATCAATCTTGGGGGTGTAACTGGGTTAATCCCGTTAACCGGTGTAACGCTACCTTTTATTAGCTATGGCGGGACATCTATAATTATTCTATCTTTAGCTATGGGGATATTGATTAATGTTTCCATGTTTGAAAAGGTAGAAAGGAAAAAATCACAATCATAAAGGGGGATATCAATGGTGTCAATCAACAAAATTCTCGTAGCCAATCGGG
>NZ_DKJS01000082.1:0-4965 GCF_002455205.1 Lysinibacillus sp. UBA6686
TATTTGAATACGGGCTTACATTCTTTTTTTAAGGAGATGAGAGAAATGTTTACTGAACTATTGGCTAAATCAGGCTCAGATAAAAGTGATGATGAGACCATTAAAGAGCATACTGCTAAGTTATTAGACAGACATAGTAAATTTCAAGAAATATATCCGCATGCATTGAGTAAAAAAGATTGGGCACTTTTAGCAGAAGCGGCCGAATATCATGATGTTGGGAAAGCAAATACCAAATTTCAAAATAAGTTAAGACAAATAGAGAATAAACAATTGGATTTGTTAGAAGGTATAGAAGAAATACCTCATGCTTATTTAAGTTGTGCATATATGCCGTTGAGGGAATTATTAAAACGATATACTAAAGAGCAAGTTCATATTTTGATGTTAGCCGTATACTATCATCATGAAAGAAGTGAGGAGAGATTAGAAGATTGTAAAAAAATAATTGAACAAGATTTGATAAACTATGTTTCGGCATTAGCGGCTGAAGGATTTAATGTAAATGAAAATCCTAGACATGATTTTGGAAAGTTCACTGACAAAGAATTCTTACGAAAGCGTGAAAATTTATATCACTTTGTTCGTATCAAAGGGTTTTTAAATAAGTTGGACTTTGCTGCGAGTGGTCATCTTGATGTAGAAATCGCGCCAGGGGACGTAATCGGTACAGTGGATAAGTATTTTAAATCATTGGGCTATAGAAAAAACGATTTGCAAGAGTATTTATTTCAGTATCCAAATGATAATCATGTGGTTATTGCGTCAACAGGGATAGGAAAAACAGAAGGGGCTCTTTACTGGCTAGGACAAGATAAAGGTATTTTTACACTGCCATTAAAGGTTTCGATAAATGCGATATATGATCGAATTCATAAGGATTTCGGCTATGAGCAAGTTGGGTTCCTCCATAGCGATATGCGCGCAGAGTATGCAAAACGAGCAGGTGATCAAGATTTAGATTTATTTGCAATAAATCATACGAAACAATTGGCACAGCCATTAACCATTACAACAATTGACCAAGTGATTGACTTTGTTGGATTATATCCAGGATTTGAATTAAAATTAGCCATTTTTTCATACAGCAAGTTCATTATTGATGAAATACAAATGTATAGCCCCCGTCTAGTTGCATTCATTTTAATGGGGTTAAAGTACATTACAGATATGGGTGGGAGATTTTTAATTATGACTGCAACTTTGCCTCCATTGTTTATTGAGGCGATGCATAAATTAAAAATCCCTTTTAAGCAACCAGATAATCCATTTTTAAAGTTGAATGAACATGGAAACGTGATGAATCGTCATGTTATACAAATAATAGAACGAGATCTAACAGTAGGAGAAATAGTTGCACATTCGCTAAATCAAAAAGTACTAATTATCGTCAATACAGTTAAAAAAGCACAAGAATTATATGATGCATTTATTGATGCGGATTGTGAAGTGAATTTACTTCATAGTCGATTCATCAATAATGATAGGTTCGAAAAGGAAAAGTCTATAAAGAAATTAGGTAAAAGAGATTGTGATGAGACAGGTATTTGGATAACTACTCAATTAGTAGAGGCAAGTGTAGACATTGATTTTGATATTTTATTTACGGAATTATCGGAAGCGACGGGGCTGTTCCAACGAATGGGGCGTGTGTATCGTGGACGAGACTATAAAAATACAACACCAAATGTCTATGTATTTACTGGTTATGAATTGCCATCTGGGGTATCTGAGAGTGATAAGCGATCAGTTATAGATTATACAATTTATCAAAAATCAAGAGAAGTGTTACTGCAATATAACAATCAACTTCTAAAAGAAAAAACAAAAATGGATATTATTAATCAAATATATAGCAGAGAAGCGCTTGGTAATAATTGCAGCTATTTAAAAGAATTTGATGTAACCCTAGCACAACTTGAAAATGTTTTACCATATGAAGAAAAAGAGAAGCCAACATTACGTGATATTGAAAATCAAACGATTATTCCTTTTGCGATATATCAAGAAAAGGAAGAGGAAATACAAAAAATACAGAAGAAGTTGAAAGAGAAGCTGAGTTTGCAACTACGAATAACGCTTCTTAATCAGTTGCAAAATTATACAATATCTATTCCAAAATGGGCGTATAAAATGGCTGAAAAGGAATTTAAATATGATGCCATTGCAATTGATAAATATACAAACTATCCAATAATTGCTTTTCGGTATACAAAAGAAAAGGGTCTTATTTATGAAATAGAGGAAGGTGCTAATTTCTTATAAGGGGGACGATGTAATGCAGTGGGATGATTTGAAAGTAACAGGTTTACAAGTGCAATATTTAAAAGTATGTGAACGAAAGCTATGGCTACATGCTCATCAAATTGGCTTTGAAGATGAATATGACAAAGTACAACAAGGGAAAGTATTACATGAAACATCGTATCAGCGTAAAAAATCGAAGGAAGTGCTAATCGATAATTTAATTCAGATAGATTTGATGGATGGAGATTATGTTGGTGAAGTGAAATCCAGTAGTAAGATGAAGGAGGCTGATCAAGCGCAGTTATTGTACTATTTATTTATACTCGATCAAATGGGCATCCAAAGAAAAGGTAAAATACATTATCCAAAGGAAAAGCGTGTAGATGAACTCGAATTAACAGAGCAGGATAAGCAAGAAATTCCTAAGTGGCTTGCACAAATTCAAAAAATCATTCTATTAGAGAAGCCACCGATAAAGAAAAAACTTAAATATTGTACGAAATGTGCATACTATTCTTTTTGCTGGGTAGGTGAAGAAGGATGAAAGATTTATATTTATTCAATAATGGAAGATTGCAACGCAAAGATTCTACGATTTATTTAGTATTGGAGGATGGCACGAAAAAAACTGTGCCCATTGAACAAGTAGAAAATTTACATATATTTGCGGAAATGGACTTTAATACATCTTTTATTAATTTACTAAATCAAAAAGATGTTAGCCTACATTTCTATAATTATTATGGTTATTATTCTGGAAGTTATGTACCGCGTCGAAAAAAGGTATCTGGTTTTGTAGATGTCAATCAAGCAGCACATGTACTTGATTTAAATAAAAGGTTATACATCGGACAACAATTTGTCTATAGTGCCATCCATCATATGCTGCGTAATATGCGACGTCACAAAGAAGAAGTCGGGGAATTGATTTCGGAGATTATTGCCTTGAAGGAAAAGGTTGCTGATGCACAAGATATACAAACTTTGATGGGCATTGAGGGAAAGGTACGTTATACGTATTACCAAAGTTTTAATCATATTATTAAAAATCCAGATTTTAATTTTAGAAAACGAGAAAAGCGGCCTCCCACAGATCCGATAAATGCATTAATTTCGTATGGGAATAGTTTGATGTACACAGCCGTATTATCAGAGATGTATAAAACACAATTAAATCCAACGATTAGTTATTTACATGAACCAGGCTCGCGGCGTTTTTCATTATCTTTAGATTTAGCTGAAATTTTCAAACCTTTACTGATGGACAATCTAATATTCACATTAATTAATAAGAAGATGATACGTCTTGAACATTTTGAATATGTTGAAAAAAATATTTGCTTTTTAAATGATACAGGACGCAAAATTTTCATAACAGAATTTGAAAATCGTATGCGCACAACCATAAAGCATCGTAAACTAAATCGTCAAACATCCTATCGATTTTTAATTCGTTTAGAGTGTTATAAGCTCATCAAGCATTTAATTGGAGATGAAGATTATAAAGCTTTAAAGGCATGGTGGTAGAATGTATGTATTAGTTGCATATGATGTGGATGCGAAGCGTGTCGCCAAAGTGCATAAAGTATTAAAGAAATATTTAACTTGGACGCAAAATTCATTGTTTGAAGGTGAAATTACTGAAGGCTTATTAAAGCAATGCATGGCTGAAATTGCAACAAAAGCAAACCCAGCTGTTGATTCTATTTATGTCTATCGAATTGCGAATCCAAAGCACATTAAAAAGGTAATTTACGGCATTGAGAAAGATTTTGAAAGTATGTTTTTATAATTTGCAGTGAATCTGTTTTCATATAAAATTTGATTAAAGCTTTATATACCAGGGTTTGGAGTTGTTTTTACATCGATTTGAAAATGATTATAAGTGATGTACTGCAAAAATGATAAATGATATAATAAATAAAACTCTCTGAACCCTTGGTAATAAAGGTTTTATTAAATGCCCTTAGGGTGGGTTTTTCATTAACTAAGTGGAATGTGAATACTAGCGATTTCTGGAAACGCCTGCAGGCGGTATCAGTTTTTCATTAACTAAGTGGAATGTGAATATTATCGGTCTGGCATTATGCAACAAATGGGATACAAGTTTTTCATTAACTAAGTGGAATGTGAATTTGTATAATACTTAATAGCTTTGTATTTTGGTCAGGTTTTTCATTAACTAAGTGGAATGTGAATATCGGCAGGAAAATAATCATTAACAAGCTCATCTAGTTTTTCATTAACTAAGTGGAATGTGAATTTTTGTGAGGAACGTTTTGATGAATTAGGGTACAGGTTTTTCATTAACTAAGTGGAATGTGAATGTTGAAAACTGGTGTCAGCATCTTTAAAAATAGTGTCGTTTTTCATTAACTAAGTGGAATGTGAATTCCGTTAGCTCGACTACTTGCTCCCTCCAGGTTTGCGTTTTTCATTAACTAAGTGGAATGTGAATTTTGTACCAACAAATAAAATTCTAGTAGGACACACGGGTTTTTCATTAACTAAGTGGAATGTGAATTGATTTTGACTTATCCAAGATGGTAAATGAATTATGTTTTTCATTAACTAAGTGGAATGTGAATTGACAAAAGACGAGGCGGATCAGCTTGCTAAACCACGTTTTTCATTAACTAAGTGGAATGTGAATTGTTACATGTAAATCGTAACCAAAATTCCGTCAATCGTTTTTCATTAACTAAGTGGAATGTGAAT
>NZ_DKJS01000082.1:5184-16982 GCF_002455205.1 Lysinibacillus sp. UBA6686
TAACTAAGTGGAATGTGAATTCATTTAATTGATACGCGTCACCAACAACCCCCATATGTTTTTCATTAACTAAGTGGAATGTGAATCCATATTTCCAAAGCGCCTTGGCTGCACCTTTCTTGGTTTTTCATTAACTAAGTGGAATGTGAATAGCAAAACGGTGTACAGCGTTGATTTTATAAGAGTTTTTCATTAACTAAGTGGAATGTGAATAATATAACTTTAGGTTATAGCTTTAATAATAGAGAGTTTTTCATTAACTAAGTGGAATGTGAATAACTAAAAACTGAAAAGGGGAAAATTTAATTTTTCCGTTTTTCATTAACTAAGTGGAATGTGAATATTACTTTTAATAGTTTTTGGGCATATTGTGGGTCTGTTGTTTTTCATTAACTAAGTGGAATGTGAATCCGTCACCGTTAGCTTTTCCTGATTTGTCCGTACTCGTTTTTCATTAACTAAGTGGAATGTGAATAATTTAGGCGGGTCACGTGACTATATCGACACCGAGCGTTTTTCATTAACTAAGTGGAATGTGAATCATGTTTGATGATAAATGGTTGTGCATCACTACGCGTTTTTCATTAACTAAGTGGAATGTGAATACCATTCAAGGGACAGTGACAAGCAGCCAAAGCTTGGCGTTTTTCATTAACTAAGTGGAATGTGAATATCGTAATTTTTTCAATTACAACGTAGTTCAATTCGTTTTTCATTAACTAAGTGGAATGTGAATTGTTAAAAGAGTTTTTAAGTGTGAGGGGTTTGGCGAGTTTTTCATTAACTAAGTGGAATGTGAATTAAGTCAATAGTGTTTTGCTGTTGCTATATAGTTGTTTTTCATTAACTAAGTGGAATGTGAATCCTAAAGGTTCTGCGAAGGGCGTTTTATTGTTCATTGTTTTTCATTAACTAAGTGGAATGTGAATAGCAAGAAGAACAAGCCAAGTTAGAAGCTGAAGAACGTTTTTCATTAACTAAGTGGAATGTGAATGAACTTATCGTCAAGATAGTCTTACTATAGCTTATTTAAGTTTTTCATTAACTAAGTGGAATGTGAATCGCAGAAGTTTGTATACATGTTTTTAGTACTAGTGGTTTTCATTAACTAAGTGGAATGTGAATATATCAGGTAGTGGCAGCATGTCAAATGATGTAGCTGTTTTTCATTAACTAAGTGGAATGTGAATACAAACGCAGATGCTACGGGCGACCAAATGGCTGCTGTTTTTCATTAACTAAGTGGAATGTGAATATTAATCGAGGGCGATATGGTTAAAACGTATATCTGTTTTTCATTAACTAAGTGGAATGTGAATGTGATAGCTGTTTCGCCATCAAATAACTTACCTGCGTTTTTCATTAACTAAGTAGAATGTGAATCAGGCTGTTAGGTCATCCACACGGCACAATTGCTTTTGTTTTTCATTAACTAAGTGGAATGTGAATGACAAATCAGTTGATATGATTCTTTGTGACCTTCCTTGTTTTTCATTAACTAAATGGAATGTAAATTCGCAATTCACGTGCATTTGAGGAACAGGAAGCAATGTTTTTTTTCATTAACTAAGTGGAATGTGAATTTAAAATAACAAGTATAAAAGAACACTTGTTCCTGGTTTTTCATTAACTAAGTGGAGTGTGAATAATGTAAAGGAATACGTGGCAATGACATAACAAACGTGTTTTCATTAACTAAGTGGAATAATGAATTTTAAAAAAATGTTGACATTGCTACCATTAAAGTAGTTTTTCATCAACTATGATGAATGTGAATAAATAACTGTGTATCGCTAACAACACTCGAATTTTGTTTTTCATTAACTAAGTGGAATGTGAATCTCCGGGATCTTTGCCTTCAATTGCTTGTAGAGTTGGGGTTTTTCATCAACTCTCTGTATGGAAAGTGGGGATTAAATAACACCATCTTCTCCACCATAAACATGTCCAAGAGTTTTCTCTGCCTAAAAAATAAATATTGGGTTTTTTAACCACCATATAGCTTTAATACTCTCAAAATTATTAGCAATCACCTGCCTCAGAAAAATTCCTTCTAATTTATTTGCACAAAATTGAATAATAGGAAGTTCAATGGGTATATAAATATAATAAAACATGAGAACGATTTGGTCTGGCAAATAAGTATCGTGGTTTGATTTGAGGCAGAGGAGTGTGGAGATGGCGACACTTGTTGTAAAGAGGAGTATTATGCATCGTTACCAGCGTATTGAAGATGCGATTCGAGATGCTGCACCAGGGGATTTAATTGAAATTCGGGATGGTATCTATGAGGAAAGCTTTGAAATTTCCAAAAGGCTGACCCTTTATGGAGTTGGAAATGTGACGATTAAAGGTGGTGTATTTATCCGCTATAATACACATGCCAATATGCGTAATTTACGCTTTACACAAGGGCAGGGTATTTATGTCAAAGGGGATTTACAGCTGGAAAACTGTGTGATTGAACAGCAATTGGTACAAACACAGGTGACGGTTAGCTTTGGAAGCCTAATGATGAAAAATGTTGATATTCTAGCAAGCCCTGTTAATCAGTATGGTTTGCAAATTGATAATGGCTCAAGTGTTATTCTTGTGGACACGACAATCCAGCACCATACAAAGGCTCAAATTATGGTGCAAAATAGTGAAATTGCTTTAACCAATTGTATGCTATTGGAGGGTCAAACAAATGGTATTTTTGCGATTCGCAATGTAAAAATTGATATTGTGGATTGTGAAATTCATGGTCATCAGCAAACACAAATTGTTGTAGCCGCTAGTGCCATGACTATGACTAATACTCTTATACATCAGGGGCAGGGTTTAGGGATTCAGACCCTTGATCAATCGACATTAACAATGGATGGCTGTGAAATTAAGTGGCATCTGGATACAAATTTGGTTGTTCATGGCAGTGAGATTTGGCTTACAGATTCTATCTTTTCTGATGGGCAGGGTCATGGTATTTATATTGCAGAACACGCTACCGCAAAATTGTATGATTGTAAGGTCCATGGACATTATAAATCCCAGCTAATCATTGAAAATAGTAAGGTAGAGATTTGTAAATGTAGTGTGATGAAGGGACAGTCGACCGGTATCACGATTGTAAATGAAGCAAATGTCTCTATGTCAGAATGTATGATTCAAGACCATCAGCAATTTCATTTTATCGTCGATGCTAGTTTTCTAAAGCTGAATCGGTCTGTCCTTCAAGATGGGCAGGCAGGTGGTATTTTTGGTAATGATCATGCGAAAATAATGCTTTATCATACGACCATTCGTGAGCTTGAGGGACATCATCTTTATATAAATAATGCTCGTTTATTCGTAGATAAATGTACATTTGACGCTATTATTGGTCACGCTATCACTTGTATGAAGGCTATTTTCGAGGTTGCCAATAGTGCATTTAAAAACAACGGGAAGCAAAGTCCCTATGCACTTATTTGGTCAGATAACTCGATGGGGCGTATTAAGCATTGTTCGATTGATGAAATGGATCGTGCTTTTTTAGCGTTGTCTAATCAATCAATGCTGGAGATGGAGAATATTGATCTGACAGCAGTAAAGATACCAGCAATTGTGCAGGAGAAGAGTCAATTATTTATTCAAGGGACGACTAATGGAACTATGTGGAAAAGTGATGCCACATCCAAAATTATTGCTATATCTCCAAATGTTAATGATCAAATGAAGCAAATGGTGAACCAAATCAATCAAGCTGAATCAATAAATTTGCATATTCTTAATGAAAAGCTACAAATACCAATTGATGTATTGCAACAAGTAACTGCAATTCTTCAGAAAAGTAATATTAAAAAAACAATGTAATAACCGAATAAATGAGTAGGATAAGTAGTTTCACTTTTGTTGAAATTACTTTTTTTATGACACGAAACAAAATGGTAAAAATACAGAGGTGAACTTGAAAATCACTGTTTGGTTTTGACTAGTAATAAAGAGGGTAAAATTAAGTATCTTTCCTGTCATTTAAAAAATTGTCGGCAGCCCGTTTAGATATAAATGAATAATAGTGATAAAAAAGGTAGTCTTGTAAACGGTTTCTTAAGTATTCAATTGACGCAAATTCACAAAATTCGACAAAAAGGTTTATTATTTTTATAATTAGTAGTGTAAGAGAATTAATCGAGGCAAAGAATCATTACAATTCCTGAAGGGAAAGTTTTTTTAAAAAATAATAATATTTTTTGAAGAAAGTAATAATATTATTAAGAAAATGTAGATTTTGGATTGATTAATTTCCATGTTTTAGCCTATAATTAGTAAAAACGGTTCATTAAACATTGTATTTACAGAGATAAAAATGATTTTGGAATAATAAATTTATGTGTAAATTAGGGGTGAAAGAGCATGTTTGGGCTTTCGAAAGAGGAAATTATGTTAATGCTAGAGAAGGCAGAATTAGAAGAGAATCAAAAAAGTGCAATTGCTGAAATTCTACAGCTTAACAATATGCGAATTGAGCAACAACTAGCATTTATTATCCATCTAGTTATAGATGAGCGTGAACGAAATATTTCAAACAATACATATCTAAATTAAAAAATGTCGAAGGAAAGAGAAATTTGACTTCGGTTTGATTTATTGGTTGGAATCAACATATTGAATTTAAATAGTCATTCAACTTAAACAATCACAAGTGTTTTTAACAAGCATTTGTGATTTTTTTCTTTTTATCTTCATTCAGCAAATGTTTTTGTATCGAAAGCATAGTGGCAGAGGACTCCCATTTTGGTTCCTTTTCAGTGGATGAGCAAACACCTACTGAAATAGCGGGACTCACTCTAATAACGCCACGTCCTGTGGCAATTTATCTGTGCGAAAGCGCAGCGACAGCAACACACGACTGAGTGGCCAACATCATGTTGCTGCCTCTGCGTTAGTACTACGCTTTCGCACAACAAACATCTGTTGGCCCAAAACCTCTCAAAATCCGGACGCTATTACACCAAGGCGAAATTGTTTCCAATTAGCTGTATACATTTTAGGGGTTGAATGGTTATATAGATGAGTTAACTACGAAATGGATATCCAAAAAGTTGGTGAAGTATGAATAAAGAGTGGGAGCGTCTATTGCTTGCGCATGCAGAAGTCGTTTTCAAATATTTGATAAAAATAGGGGCTACAAAAGAAGATGCAGAGGACGTTGTACAAGAGACAATCATTAAAACAATTGAATGTTTGTCTACAATTCGACATGATAATTTACGAGCTTGGCTATTCAAGGTCGCCCTTAATCGCTACTATACGTTGTATAACAAGCAAAAGCGCGCAACATTAATCGGTGACAATGAAATCGAAAAATTAAAAATTGCATTGGATGATGCAGAGCAACATTATTTACAAAAAGAGCAACATGCAAAGATTAATGAAGCCTTGCAGGGGCTACAGCCAGCATTTCAGCAATTACTTCTAATGAAATACGATATGGAATTGTCCTATAAAGAAATCGCTGCAATTCTAGCGGTGAGTGAATCGCATGTAAAAACTTATTTACAGCGAGCACGTAAAGCATTTAAAAAACAGTGGGAGATGTTAGAAGATGGACAACCTTTTTGATACAGAACAGATGAAAAAAACAATGAAAAAAGCCCAGCGCTGCGCAACATGGAAAACGATTATCATCACGTTTGTCGTAATGGTTGTGACATTGTTTAGTGGAAAAATAGCTAATGACGCAATTACTAGATTTTTACAAAGTCACGCTCAAAATACCTTTTATACCTTACATCAAGTAAAAGGTGCAAATGAATTTATTGGATCAATCAGAAATTACCCTGGGATTTTAGGCGGTGAAATGCATTATAAAACAATTAAATACATTGAAGGAAAGGTTGTTCTCACTGGAGATGATGCATTGGGCTATGGTTTTTTACGAAACGAGGAGTTATATGAAGGCGCTATTTCTAATCTAACATTTGGAATGAGTAACAGTGAACAAGATTTAAATTCTCAACGTTATAATGAATTTGGACAGCGTGAAATGTTGTTTTTCTATCCATTTATAAATTATCAAAAGACGCAAAATGATTTAGCCTTGTTGCCCGAAATTGATGATCATAAAGTAATGGAAATCGCTTTATCTTTTGATAAAGGTTATTCAATGCAGGAAGCACTTGCGCAACTGCCGAAAGATGTGAATACTACTTGGCTATGGGTTAAAGATGTGAATGAAGCAGACGATCATACTGTCAAAATTGAACAAAATGGAAAGGTTATAGATAGCTACAATGTGTTTCGTTCAGAACAAGATGTATATGGTTTTTCCCTTTTAAACGCGAACGGTGATGTAGCAGAGAACTCAGCAGAGCTATTTGTCCAAGATATATCAAGTGGGGCAAGACAATCATCAAGTTTAAAAGATGAATATAAACGATTGGAAAAAGAAATTGGTGGTGAAGATGGGCTGTCTGTGAATGACCTTGTTATCTATGGGGCAGTAGTCACTGGTAATACGAAGACATTAGCGAGTCTGAAGAATCTTGATTTTATAAAAGCATCCTCAATTGGAGTAATTACAGATAAATATTAACTCTAAATAAGGTCATTTCATATAGGAGGTGACCTTATTTTTTTGTAAAGCAAAATAATGCAAATTACCCTTTGTAAGACCTGATACCGCTCATTTGCCGTGATATTGAAATGGTAAATAATGAAACTAATTATTTTTATAAAACGTAAAGATAGTAAGCGTTTTAAAACGATAGGGGGATAGAATTTGAGAAAAGCCTTACTTATATTAGATATTCAAAACGATTACATGAGTGATCAAGCTAGACTGCCTATAGCAAAGCAGCAAATGGAATCTACCATAAAAAGTATCAATAATCTCATCGGAAAAGCAAAAGAGCAAGAGGTTCCAATTGTCTATATTAGAAATGAATTTGAACGAACACAAATCTCGAACCTTTTCCGAAAATTCACTGCTATTAAAGGAACGAAAGGGGCTGAATTTGATGAACGATTAGTCATAGTGGAAGGAAAATATTTTTCAAAAAATAAAGCAGATGCATTTAGTAATCCAGATTTAGCAACTTTTCTCTCCCAGCAAAATATTAATGAATTAATCGTCACGGGTGTGTTTGTTGAAGGCTGTGTGAGTGCAACGGTTTATGGAGCTTTAACAAGGAATTTTAAAGTGATAGTTGTTAATGATGCAGTTGGGGGAGTAAGCGATAAAAGCAAAGCAGCAGCCTTAATGAAGTTAGCAAAAAAAGAGGTCTTAATCTGCACATCACATCAAATTTTAGAGGGAGAGGAGATTGAAAATGACACTTTTACAGCGTTTAATTAAACAAGCTAAGAAGCCAAACGGATTTGTAGGGTCAGTAATGTTACGCATTATGAATGTTGCACATAGTGGTATGAATACATGGCTTATTAAGCATGGTGATATATGTGATGGTGATATTGTATTAGATATTGGCTGTGGTGGTGGAAAAACACTTCAAACTTTATCGAAAATGAATCCAGGTGGTAAAATCTACGGTATAGATTTTTCTGAGCAGGCTATCAAGGATTCCATAAAAACAAATAAAATGGATGTGGCAAATGGTAAGGTCATTGTCAAGCAAGCGAGTGTTTCAAACATTCCGTACACAGATCAGTTTTTCGATACAATTACAGCCTTCCAAACACATTATTTTTGGCCAGATCTAGCAAATGACGTGAAAGAAGTATTTAGAGTATTGAAGCATGGTGGAAAATTTATTATTATGTCAGAGCTCTATAAAATTAATTATCATATGAAAGCCTATAAAACAACATCAGAAATTGAGCAGCTATTCGAAAGTGTAGGGTTTCAAAAGATTCAAATTATCCAAAATGCGCGCAAAGGATGTCTTTGTATAATAGGCATGAAATGATACATAGGAAAATGGGGGTACTATAAATGAAAAGATGTGAATGGGTAAAGCTAGAGGAGCCACTATACGTAGATTATCATGACAAGGAATGGGGTGTTCCCGTCTATGATGACCAGCATTTATTCGAGATGCTATGCCTAGAGGGGGCACAGGCTGGGCTTAGCTGGTGGACTATTCTGCAAAAAAGGGAGGGGTATCGAGCTGCTTTTGACCAGTTCGATGCTTCAAAAATTATTCTTTATACCCAGGAAAAGCTAGAGGAGCTTCGACAGGATACCCGTATTGTTCGTAATAAGCTAAAAATTGCAAGTGTTGTTTCAAATGCACAAGCCTTTTTAAAAATACAAGAAAAATACGGCTCATTTTCTCATTATATTTGGGGCTTTGTAAACCACGAACAGATTGTAAATAAGTGGTTGTCCATCGCTGAAGTACCTGTCACGACACCAATTAGCGATCGAATGAGTAAGCAATTGAAAAAAGATGGCTTTAAGTTTGTTGGTAGTACAATTTGTTACTCCTATATGCAGGCCATAGGAATGGTGAATGATCATGTAATAGATTGTTTTTGTCGAACTGAGGTGTCTGATGATGAACATTAATGATATTAAGGCACAGCTAGTAAGACAGGCTACAATCTTTACAACAGGAGGTATTCGCCCTACTCATGATCTTCTTGAAAGCTGGATAGGCTTTGTAGGCTGGTCATTACCTGAGGAACAGAGACCTAAAGAGTTTCAGCCACTTGCCACACTGTTTTTAAAGGAGTTACCTTTTGTTCCAGAATCACTTCAATCAATAGAGCTATTGACTGTATTTATCCACGAGGGAATTTTTCAACATTTAATAGAGGATGATCTAAGTCGATTTTTTGATATTAGAGCCTATACATCATTAGAGGGTTTGGTACAGCGAAATTGGCAGCATGACCATATTCGCGCATTTCCTCTGACGCCTAAGCTAATAGTTAATGATTATCCAGCATGGGATGGGGGAGGTATCTCTTGTGATGTGGAAGATGAAATTTTAAGGCTCGAAAACGATGGAGAGCTAGATTACTTTGATGATATTGTGGAGGAAATTTACGCTGTTCATAAGATAGGTGGCTACCCAGCATTTTGCCAAAGCGGTCATGATTTTGGCGAGGACTATCCATTTGTCCTTCAAATTGCCTCAGACGAAAAGGCATATTTCAATATTGTGGATAATGGGAATTTCTATTTCTTTTTTAACCCCATCTTAAAAGAATGGCGCGTTCATTGTGATTTTTATTAAAAATAATCTCATCTCTCGTTTACAGCAATGAAAGAAATAGTCATAAATCAAATACTCTCTACAATAATTTGAAAGTATGTACTCATTGTAGCTAAGCATTAACGACAAGCCTTCGCGATTGTTGATAAAAAGAATTGGGAGGGCTTGCATGTTATATTTAGCAGGGTGGAAAACCAAATTGCTAAAGGAGGAAAAATGATGAGACGCCATATGCCTGAAAATAAAAAGACAAGGAAGGTGCTAAAGTTGGAAAATAAAACAGTTGTGAAAAATGGTATTGGATTTGGCTCTGTTCTAGCTATTACAATTTCTTGGAGTGTCAATCATTCAATATTATGGGCAATTATACATGGCTGTTTAAGTTGGTTGTATGTTGTCTACTATGCGTTGGTAAGATAGAAAGCTAGTAACAGTGTAAGCATTAGCAGTGGTAAGTGTTTAAAGGAAAATGGTGAAGGGTACAGATAAATAGAAAAGACACATCGTTCATATCTTTTGAGCAGTTAGCATACATATTTAAGTGCTCTTTTTCAGAAGAATAGTATGCATCGCAGAAGAAAGGTTGATAGAATGACACATCAAGTAACCGCTGCAAGTAACATTGACTTCAGTGCTACAGGCGTTGATAAAATTTTACAAAATGTAGCTTTAATCTTATCTACTTTCGTAATTTCTTGCCCATTTACCAGAGAATTTGATTTTGGAACGAGTTCTCTTACACCTTTACAGCTTGTCAAAAGACGTAATACAGCACGTCTTATTGAGAGCATCCAACGCTTTGAACCACGAGCTATCATTATTGATGTGGATTATTTAGGGGATACTTATATTGGAAAACTAGAACCTGTTGTCAAAGTAATTGTAAAAAACCGTTCAAGAAAACTTTTTCGATAAAGAATTAGCCAGGCAGCTTTACTTACGGCCTGGCAATTTGTAAGTGACCATTAATTCCTTTTGTAAAGTAGTATTATAAAATGGAATGGAGAGAATTGATGAAAGGATTCATAAAAGGTATTTCAAGTTTATTTTTGATCATTTTCATTAGTTTGGTACTTCTTACAACTAAACAACCCGTATATGTTCCTACCATTCAAACACCTCCTCCTACAAATTATGCTGAAGAAATTGGTGACAAGTTACAAGCCTCCGATTTTACCAAAAAAACGATCATTGCCCTTAGAGCAGCAGGTTATTCTCCAGATAGTACAATTGGTTATTTAGTTGAATCTCCTACGAATCAAATAATGACTATCCACTTACATAACATCGATAAAATTGATAAGAGTACAGAAAGTGAAATCCAATATATTGTCAATAGGATTGCAAAAAATAATAATCTCCATAACTTTATTGTTAATGTTCAACTTGTAGATGTGTCTTTACAATAATAAGGATGGAAAAGCTTTAAAACTAGTGTGTTATAATCGAAGCAAAGAGGTGAGTATGTTGAGAATTTTAGTGTTAGGGGCAACAGGACGCGTAGGCAGTCATGTAGTTTCACTTGCGTTGCGGGATAATCATCATGTAACTGCTGTAGTTCGGGCACCACATAAGCTAAACATTTGTCATGACAATTTACATATTATTAAAGGGGATGTCACTGACAAACATAATATCGAAGCGGCTATGAAAAATATAGATATTGTCATCAGCGCCTTAAGCACAGATGGAACAACTACTTTAACGAAAAGTATACCTGTAATTCTTGACGCTATGACAAAAGAAAATGTTAAACGAATTATAACAGTTGGAACTGCTGGCATTTTACAAAGCCGTTTAGATCCAGGTCTATTGCGCTACCAGTCAAGTGAATCAAGAAGAACAACCACTTTCTCCGCTCAGGAGCATCATCAGGTCTTGGAGTTATTGAAACAATCAAAGATGGACTGGACCATTGTTTGCCCTACTTATTTACCTGATGGAATGTATACTGGTCATTATCGCATCGAACGAAGCTTTTTACCAAAGGGTGGCACCGAGATATCGGTAGCAGATACGGCAGAATTTACTTACCAACAAATCAAAAATAGCGATTATTTGAAAGCTCGAGTTGGAATTGCGTATTAATATTTAAGTGTTTGTAAAAGGGGTAAAATTAATGTTTCCGTATCTTGCCAACTACTTTATTGAGCAGACTTCAAGGAAGTATTTTTCTAAAGATATGGTTCACAATTAATTACCTTCTAACTGTTTTTTAATGGTTACATAAGAGTAAAATGTAGCGTATATTTTCCTTTTTATAGAAGGTGAATTATACTTTGTGTCGAATATATCTTTTAGAGGTGATTGTTATGGAGAAAGATAGTTCGATTGCAATCAAATATCCTAAGCATAAAAAACTATATGAAACCGGAGAAACGACACAATTATATGTAATAAACATAACAAAGGAGCATGTTGATCGGTTGATTGAGGAAATTGATAAGACATTAAAGGCGTCTAAATGACGTCTTTTTATTTTGGAAAATGGTCACCTTCGAGGATAGAAAGTGACCAAATAAAAGGGGTGCTTTTGTAAGGTTAAAGCGCTGGTATACTACTATAAATATGATGGAAAAAAACTCTTAGCTCAGCCATTTGCCTTAGCTATAAAAATTATTAATATATATTTCATCACTAACGTCGCATGAATTT
>NZ_DKJS01000028.1:0-42926 GCF_002455205.1 Lysinibacillus sp. UBA6686
TATTTTTGTATTTCGGGCTTACTAATTAACAATGAATTCACCTGTTTTTTCTTATGTGCATTTAGAGTATGAAGGAGATATCAAGGGCTGAAAAATAGAAAAATAAACGTAACTGGCACCGCTTCAGGGATTCGATGAGAAGTTGTTAAATATTGCTTATGGGAAGGGGCTTCAGTCATTGCCTGTAATATTAATGAACAATCCTTATCTGATTAAAAAAATTATTAATAGTTTTGCTTAATATCAATTAGATATAAGTATGAAGAAGTAGTTAATTTTTTTGCGATTGTAGATGAAGAGCATTCTGACGTAGATAGTTTAGTGAAAATTCCAGGTATCTATTTGGCTAAAGCTATACTTGATTATCAATTAATATGTTCCTAAGAAAGGAAAAAGGAAATGACGATATATATTGCGTTACTTAGAGGAATTAATGTAGGAGGCCATAATAAAATCATAATGGCACAATTAAAAAGCTCTCTTAAACAACTTGCATTACAGAATATAAGGACGTATATTCAAAGTGGAAATATCATTTTTGAATCAAATGAATATGAGGAAGATTTACAAAAGAAAATGCAAGAAAAAATTAATGAGGATTTTGGAATATTCACTACAGTTGTCATTCGAACGGCTGAAGAATTACGACAAATCGTGCGTCAATGCCCTTTTTCAGAGCAAAAAATTATCGAAGCAAGCACTTCATGTAAGGGGGAGTGTCTACATGTCGCTTTACTGCCGGCCTCACCTGCAATGGCTGATAGTGAGAAGTGTTTATCTTTTACAAATACAAAGGAACTTGCTGTGATCCAGGGAAGAGATGTCTATCTTTTATTTTATGACAGTATTCGAAATTCAAAAATTGGCAGCAAATTAGATATCTTGGGTATTCCAGCGACTGTCCGTAATTGGAAAACGCTTTCTAAGCTACTAAAGATGGTTGAAGAGTTCTACTCTAAATAGTAGGAAGAGCTAACGCTTAGTGAAGATTTCATTTGATATATCTATAGATTTTAAAAATAATAAAATTTACCACATTAAAATAAGAGTATGCTTTGACTAATTTTTATTTCAAAGCATGCTCTTTTGATTTTTTCTAATCTTTTTAAAAGTTGACAAAGTCCACTAAATGAAATATAGTTGACAAAATCCATTAAAAAGGAGCCTCTTAATGCGCTTAGAAGATAACAATATTGTCTCTGATATTCGGAAATTTAATCGCTTTTATACAAAGCTGTTAAATTTATTGGATAGTCATGTGCTAAATACCGATTATTCATTTACTGAGGCAAGGATTATTCTAGAAATTGGATTTATGGAACAGTGTATAGCAAATAATTTAGTTGAGAAGCTTGATATTGATCGAAGTTATATGAGTAGAATTATTGCCAAGCTAGGTAGAGATGGTGTCATTCGTAAAAAGGCTTCAACAGCTGATAGCAGAACAAGCCTTATTAGTTTAACACCAAAGGGGATTGATTTATTTAAGCAGCTAAATAAAAAATCGGATGAGCAAATTGTTAAATTGTTTCATGGTCTTTCACAGAAGGAAATAAAAGAAGTTCATTCTTCTATGATGTTGATTCAGCAAAAATTAGATAAATTGGGGGATTTGAATGATACGTTTTGAAAATGATTACGCAGAAGGTGCCCATCTACATATACTAAAAAGAATCGTGGAAACGAATGAAGAACAGTCTCCTGGATATGGAATGGATGAGCATTGTGAAAAAGCAAGAGCTTATATTAAAAAAGAGTGTGGTATAGACAATGCAGATATACACTTTTTAGTAGGGGGAACACAGACAAATACTACCGTTATTGCTTCAATTTTGCGTCCTCATCAAGGCGTTGTTGCAGCAAAAACAGGTCATATAGCTGTTCATGAATCAGGGGCAATTGAAGCAACGGGCCATAAAGTGCTGACCGTTCCGAGTGAAGATGGAAAAATTCAAGCAATACAGGTAAAAGAATTATTTGATACCCATTGGAACGATGCTACTCATGAACATATGGTGCAGCCAGCCTTAGTTTATATTTCTCATCCTACAGAAAATGGAACGACATATAGTAAAAAGGAATTGGGAGAATTAAGTAAAATTTGCCGTGAGTGTGGTATACCTTTATTTATGGATGGTGCAAGATTAGGGTATGGATTGGCTTCTAAGGATAACGATTTATCGCTAGTGGATATTGCGAGGCTTTGCGACGTGTTTTATATTGGGGGTACCAAAATAGGCGCATTATTTGGGGAAGCAGTCGTTATCATAAATGAGGACTTAAAAAGGGATTTTCGATACTTAATCAAACAAAAAGGTGGATTATTGGCTAAAGGAAGATTATTAGGAATTCAGTTTGAGACATTATTTGAGAATGGCTTATACTATGAGATTTCTAGTCATGCTGTAGCATTGGCAATGAAGATTCGAGAAGCATTTGTTGAAAATGGGTTTTCTCTACGATATGATTCTAAAACAAATCAACAATTTCCAATTTTATCAAACGATATGCTTGCTAAATTAAGTGGAAAATATGCCTTTTCAATGTGGGAACAGATCGATGCTAATTTTAGTGTTGTAAGATTTTGTACGAGCTGGGCGACAAAAAAAGAAAATGTTGACATGCTGATAGAGGATATAAAACAACTGAAAATCAACGGCTAAAAAACGATGCATCACCAAAGTTCCTTAGAGGGGCTTTGGTAATGCAATTTTACTTACTCTTTTATTGTTTCAGCAAACGTTTTTCTTCCAGGATTAATTTTGATGACATGGACAGCTAGTTTACTGATTGAATCTTTCGTCAATGGAATTTTCCCATCCTTCTCTAAATTTTTCCACACTTTCACGTTTTAACGATAAAGATATTCAGATAAACGTTAAATATCAGTGTCTATTTGTAATCCTTCCTCATAAGTTTCCATTACTTCTTTTTTTATTTGTTTTGTGATCTTCTCCCTAATTTCCTTGGAGACTACTTTGCCTTTAAAACCATTTAGTGAGGCATTAAGCTTAATATCAATATCAAACCAATTAACGATAACGATAACGATGAAGAGATGAATTGAATATAATGTTTCAAAAAAATTAATGAATTCGCAGGGAGGGGAAAGAATGGAATTTATTGTTGTAAGTGTGGTCATGATTCTTTTAGTGGGATTTTTACTCAACATAAAGAAGTCAAAACATAATATAAATGCAAAAAGCCGCTCTGGACATTCAGGCACTGGTACAACAGATTTTATTTCAACGGGTTCAGTAGTTTCTTTACAAGACAACGACAATAATCATTGTTCAGACAACACTTCAAATTACAGTGACTCATCAGACGGAGGTTCTTCTTGTGATTAATTGTCATTTCTCTTTAGTTACTGTGAATAATTTTTGAGCTTAAATTGCCTTTTGATTGTTCAGATTTTGTATAGAGCTATATGATAATCTAAAGTTGTCATGAATCAATGAAAAAATGACTAGGCATTCAATTTTGAGCCTAGTCATTTTTTTTGAGGAAACCTAGATATTAAAGCATAGTGAAAACATGTAGTGTTCAACATAAACCGAAAGGAAAATAATCGGTGTCCGAAAGGTTTACTTTCGGAAATCCACAATTGAAATTTCGGTATAACTATTGATAGGCTAGAAATAACCCAAAGGTAAGAAAATATGAATAGTATTCATAGAATGAGCACTTGTTTTAAAAATAGACTATAAATAAATAAAAAGGAGTACATACTATGAAATATCTAAAGTGCCTCAATTGAATCGATTCATGAAGTCAAAACAACTATTAAAGACCAGCGTTCAATTATTAAATTTTGAACCTGGTCCTTTTTTATGGTTGTAAAGGCTTGTTAACTACTTTAGTAATTTTCCTGATTATATTGTATTTATTCTATTATTGTTTCAGCAAATGTTTTTCTTCCTGGGTTTATTTTATTGATATGGATATTGATCTTACTAATTGAATCTTCTGTTAATGGGATCTTTCCATTTTTCTCTAACCCTTTCCACATTTTTACGTTATCTCTATAGAGTACTTCTGATAGACGATATATATCTGCGTCTAATTTTAGCCCCTCTCTATACGTTTCTCGTATTTCTTTTCTCATTTCTTTTTTTATTTTTTTTCTTAATTCATCTGTCGTAACTTTTGTTTTAAATCCATTGATTGTAACGTTAATATTTATATGAAATTCAAATGAAACCTGCTTTTCATTTTTTATGATGGGTTCCACTATAATTTTTAGCTTTTCAATACTTACAGTTAAATAGTCCTCAGGATTATCTAATTTAATAGTAAGTTCTCCTTGTTTTGTCTCATCGTGAGTCCACTGAAATCCTCTTGCTGAAACATTCTCTATACTTCCTTTAAAGCCATCTTTTGATAATATACCAATGCCTGAAAAGAAGGTCTCTTCTGTGGCTTCCTTTGTTGTTGCCCAATCTTTTTTCATTGTTACATAGGGGAGATTAATTTCATGGCTTGGTTCATCTAATCCAATAACTAGGTCTCTCAGGTTTCTTGGTAATATAAATGTTTCTTCTCTAGTCGGATTTATAGGATTACTTAATTTTGAAACAGCATGCGAACCTTCTAATAGTGGCGTTGTGAGTAATATTTCATTTATTGGATCTTTTGTACAATAGACCCAAATTTGGTATCGTGTATCTCTATAACGAATAAATGTATCAATCGCTGGAATACTTCGCTCATCCTCTAAAGCACTTTCTGAGAAGATCATGTATCTCATATGTCCCCAAAAAATCTTTTGATCACTTGAATTATATAATTTGTATATAGCCTCATCCACTGTCCTTCCTTTTGCATAGCCTATCTCTGCTGGTACAATTTCAGGATTTGGCTGTTCTGATTTCGCCACATCATCAAAATTAATAAATTGAACATACACCTCATACAGATTATCCTTAAAATCAACACCAACGGCATTAATATAATACATTCTTTGAGGTTCATTAACATCCCAGCAACCTGATAATAAGAATGTACTAACTATAATTATGAAAAGGGTTAAAGGATGTTTATTCATATGTATCCTCCCAATGGTATGTGTCGAATCGGATCATGGTCCATTACTATGAACACAGGGGGATAGATGGGGCTAATCATTGTTCATAGTAATAAACCTAATATTGTTTAGTATTGGCTTATTCGTAATAAGATAAACAAAAAATCACTACTAAATCTAGAAGTGACAAATTGTTAAATACTATAGCTCGGATAATAAAGAAAATGTTTTTGTTCCGAAGTTGTATTAAAGAGGGTGCTTTTTTATTTGGCATTATGATATAATTTTAGCATAAAATTCCTGTAAAGTGTTTAAGTGTGAAGGGACAAAAGATATAATTGACAGAGATTTGTTTCTATTAAGAAATTAAAAGAATATTTCAAACCAAAAAGGAGGACATAGCAAATGAGTTCAAGCGTAACGACCACTTGTAGAGACCTAGCTGAGTTATTACCTGCTGCACAAACTGCTTGCCGATTATTATTTCAGGAGTGTTTTAAAGCTGGAATTAAAAATATCTTTATTACAGAGACTTATCGCTCACAAGAACGACAAAATTTTCTTTATGCACAAGGACGTACAAGGCCAGGACAAATTGTTACATGGACTTTAGCCAGCAATCATAAGTCACGGTTAGCTTGGGATATTGCTGTTGGTCCTCCTCATTCCTTATATGATGTAACGACGCTCACTCAAGTAGGGGCTATTGCTAGAAAGCTAGGAATCACATGGGGGGGTGACTGGGTTGGTAGAATAGATCGACCACATTTTGAGACTAGAGCAAATTGGAAGATGCCAGTGGGCTATAAATTGGAAAACAAGGTTATTGTGCCAAATAGCTGTAAAACGAAAGTTGAAGTAATTGTTGAAAACAGAAAAAAGGAGGAAATAAAAGTGACGCAAACATGGAATCCAGGCTCTCCAACTATGAAAACTGAAACAGAAAATTTTATTGCACAGGCAGTTAAAGATGGCATTGTTCAGGAATTACATTTGAAGGATTTACAGAATGGTGCAATGACTACTGATCGTCTAATCGGTTTATACATTACGATTCAGCAAAGACGAAGTAATTTATAAACAGTTTCAAGAAAGAAGATTTGGTTACTAAATAGCTTGAATTCAAAGATTTGAAGCTGAAGTAAAAATTACATGAAGAGGCTTTAATTTTGGATGTTTGTGAACATGTTTAATAATTCTCTTCAGATAATGTAACCTATCACATGATTGGAGGGTATTTTTTATCAAAAAATTGGTATATGTGCATAAATTTAAAAATAACAATAGAACTTCCTCCATAACCTATGTATATTTATGGAGAAGGGGGCTCAAACAATGAAAAAAATACTTATATTACCACTAACATTGTTATTCAGTATTTTACTAGTAGCATGTGGTCAAGATAAAGAGAGTGAAAGTGGTAAGAAAAGCGAAAATGCTGATAGAGCAGCAGAAGAAACTAAAAATGAATCATTTAAAGTTGATAAAGGACTTTTAAATGTGGAGGTTACAATTCCAGCTTCCCTTTTCGAAGGCCAGGAAATCGATTCTGCTATTACTGAAGCAAAAAAAGAAGGGATTAAGGAAGTCATTAAAAACGATGACGGTTCGGTCACTTATAAAATGTCTAAATCCGTTCATAAAGAAATGATGAAGGAGATGGAAAAGGATATTTTAGAAACGATTGAAGAAATAAAAACTAGCAAAGATTTTGCCTCAATCAAGGATGTTTCATATAATAAATCCTTTACTGAGTTTACGCTAACTGTCAATAAAGAACAATTTGAAAACAGTTTTGACGCAATGGCTTCAATGGGACTAGCATTCACAGGCATGTATTATCAACTTTTTAGTGGTGTTGATTCTGAGAAATTTAAGGTTACAGTTATTTTTAAAGACGAATCAAACGGAGAAGTAATTAACACAATTGTTTATCCAGATGATCTAAAAGGATAATTAAATTAAAAAGGACTCTAATGGGTCCTTTTCTGTTGCTAGTGTAGGAAAAATATACGGATAAAATTCAAATCTTTTAAGATGAAGGAGTATTGTTAAATATTTTTTTATTTACCAACTTTCTATTTGCCACTGAAAAGTAAACAGTATAAAGTCATGTTGAAAAAACAGAATGACATGACTATTCAGTTGCCCTTTTTATGGCACAAGCCCAAGAAGCAGAAATTAACGATGAATTTCCGATGTTTGCCCATGGACTTTTCAAGAGGGCTTTAGATGCAGGCTACAGAAATCAAGGACTTGGTGCTTTGATTAAAGGATTGAGATAGTGTATTCTAGGAAAAATTGTGATGAATTTTGTGAATTGGTAGTTAAAAATATGTTAAAGACCACTTTATGGGTGGTTTTAGTTAATGTTAATGAGTAACCTCTATATAGAAATGAGAGTAAATCTCCAATCTAACATAAAAATTAAGTGAAATAATATTAAAAAATTATGAAAAATATATTGTTTATTTGATTAACTAGGCTAGAGATGGTAAAGTAAAGGTAACTTTAGGTAAAGGAGGAGAATTCTTATGAAAAAAAGATCTATTCGTTTTTTAAGTATGGGTATAGGATTCTCCACTGCTGTTTTTTTCTAAAATTGATGTTCAAGGGAGAAGTCTGCCCTTTTTTAGAAAAATAGTAACCTAAAGGAGATTATATCAATGAAATCAAAATTAGTTCGAAAAAATCCAATGCAGGTGCCAAATCCTGTTGGGAAATATAGCCATGTAACAATCATTCCTAAAGATGCGACAATATATGCATTTTCTGGACAAATCGGTGTAGGGCATGATGATCAATTGCCGACAACTATATATGAACAAATCGTAAATACACTAAAAAATATCGAAATTATTTTAGCGTCTGAGGGAATGGATGCCACACATGTTGTGAAGGCAAACATTTGGGCAACAGAGGAAATAGATTGGGATTATTTCGATCACAAATGGGATACTATGTTTGGTGATTCTTATCCCTCAATGACCATTGCCTACGTGTCAGCACTAGGTTTATCGGATATTAAAATAGAAATCGATATATGGGCTGCTAAATAAAGTGAAAAATCGATCATATCCTCCAAAAAGATTATGAAATGTTTTACAACCAGAATGGATTTCTCCGTTCTGGTTTTTCTTTTATGCAGTCAATTTTAGGTGACTGGATAACATCCAAGTTTAATGAATGGGCTTCAGCTCCAAAGGATAGTTAAATGTTCATACTTTAAATAGGCTAAAAAGCTAGATATTCATGGGGATGCACTAGGACAGGTAATATTGATTGGCCACACTTTGAGGTAAAAGCAAACTGAAAGATACCTTCAGTTATAAATTAGAAGGACAACTAAACATTCCAAGTAACAGTAAAATGAAAGTACAACTAATCAAAAGGATAAAAAAGAGAATTCAAAAATGAACAATTCAAAATGTTCAGTAAGGTTAGGCATTCTGAGGCAAGAAACTAAAAAAAGGGTCACTAGGCTGGGGGGTGACCCTTAAGGAATGTTAATATCCAGTCATGAATGTAGCGCCAACAATAATTAAAAGAATAAATAGAACGACAATTAGAACGAATGATGAGCCATTACCATAACCGCCGCCACCGCCGCAGTAGTATCCCATAAAAAACACCTCCTTTTTACTATATATTATGTTGGCTGCAGAGAAGGAGTAGGGTTGTTAAACTACTCAGCTATGAGCATTAAAAAATATATTTTTGTGAGATAAGTCAATAAAAAAGGGTCACCTGGGATAGGAGTGACCCTTAGTAAAAAAATTCGGAGGTGTAAGGCTAAATTAGCTTTACATTACTATTAATATGACATGATAGCTGTGTTTGTATAGTGAATTGTCTGTGAAATAGATTTTAAAAATAAAAAAGCCGTAGCTTCGTTGAATGCTACAAGGGCGTTGGAAGTGCTACTTTAACATGGCACA
This sequence comes from Lysinibacillus sp. UBA6686, assembly GCF_002455205.1. Classification (NCBI taxonomy): domain Bacteria; kingdom Bacillati; phylum Bacillota; class Bacilli; order Caryophanales; family Bacillaceae; genus Lysinibacillus; species Lysinibacillus sp. UBA6686. The sequence continues at coordinate 8,965 of NZ_DKJS01000028.1, forward strand.
AGTAGTAAGATTTCGTATTAAAATTAAAAGTTTTATAGCATTTCCTTAATGTGGGTGTTTTTTATTAAAAAATGTTGGAGGTGGTGTTTATTAAATATAGCAATTGGAATGAAATTAAACAGGAGTGGGAAACCACGAAGATTGCACTGGTTGATCTTGCTGAAAAGCATAAAATATAGCTCAATCCATAAGAGCCGCGATGGTCGAGGGATGCAACCGAAGAAAAGCAGCTAGGAGCCCAAAAAGGCAATACCTCCGCTGTAGGAAAGGTAAATATTGATTGGCCACACTTTGAGGTTAAAGCAAACTAGAAGACACCTGTAGGTAATAAATTAGAAGGTCAACTAATCATTCCAAGTAAAAGCAAAATGAAAGTATAACTAATCGTAGAGATAAAAAGTAGGAAATCAAATTGACTCAAATATGGAACCTTGGTACACCAGTTATAAAAACGAAAAAGAAAACTTTTTTGCACAGGCGTTTAAAACCATTATTCAGAAATCGCATTTGAAGGATTTACAGAATAGTACGATGATGATTGACCGTTTAATGGGCCTTGTAACTTGATTCAGCAAATACGTGGTAAATAATCATATATAAAGTTCATCAAAGCTAATATTTTTAGCCAAGTTGGTTTTTTTAAAATCAAAATACCAATATTATCCTTTTTAGGGATTATGGAGAAATGAAGTAAAATAATCAAGTGTTTTAACAAAAAAGTTCACTAAAAACGTATCTTATGACATTTAAAAAATATCTGGACGCCCAAAAAATGGCGTTGTACTTGGCGTAATTTGGCGGTATAAGGTAAAAAAACAAGTAAAACCGCGGCAAAAAAGGAGGTGACCGAAAATGAGATTTCGGAAACTCACCATTGTAACTTCGGCATTGGTATTGATAGACTTTAGTTAACTCGCGAGATAAGTGATTATGCTATGGATTTATACAGTTAGATAGAAATTATAAAAATAAAAGGAGTACATGTTGTGAAAATATCTAAAATAGTTGTTGGTTTAGTTGTTTGTGGTACGTTAATTTTTCCAGGAGCATTAAGCTCATCAGCACAAGAAGTTAATTCCACTGTTTCTACAGAAACTATTAACTATTCAACAGGACAAGAAACAAAACTATTAACTTCTACTAGTACGAACCCAAGAATGCATTTTACAGTTATACCGTACTATGCGGGTGAAACATATGAATATACTATGATTACTATGGGTAAACACTATCGAGGAACTTTATATTATCAGTCTAAAGATAAATGGGGGTACTATTATACAGGATGGATGTATGAGTATACACCGTAAAAATAGTGATGGAGTATATAAATTCTAATTGAGTATGAAAAAGACTTTGATTAATATGGTTGTCTCACAATAGTCAGTTCATTAGAAAATAGGAGGATTTGTACTTACCTCTAAAAAGATCAGGACTCACTAAAATGAGTGCCTGATCCTTTTGCGTGTATTTTATTTATTGAGGTCAATAAATTTTACATTATGGGTTTGCGATAAGGCTTTTTTATAAGTTGGTAAAATATCCTTTCCTTTGAAAATTTAGATGATAATTAATGCAGGAAGTGGGGTAGTTAAATGTTGTTTTTACTTTTACTAATAATTTTAATAGCATTATTATTTAGATGGTTAAGAATTATTGCTTTAAATAGTAATATACAAGTTGAACAAAATAAAAAAATTATTGAGCTATTAACAAAGAATAGTGGAGATAAAGTGGAAGATGCAAAAAAATAGCACGCACATTTTTGAAAGGTACTACCAGAAAGGATAGTGTAAATATGGGGATGGCTGACTATAAAGAGAAGGGGAATATTCAAGAAACGCCTTTTGGATATGCATTGTCAGTGATTGGTGGTAAATGGAAAATTCTTATTATTTATATTCTTGCAGAAAATCAAACAGTTCGGTTTAATGATTTGAAAAGGAAAATAGGAGCTATTACCTTTAAAAAATTAAGTTCACAACTTAAAGAATTGGAAGCAGATGAGATGGTTAATCGGAAAAGAGTATCCCCAAATTCCTCCTAAAGTTGAGTACAGTCTCACACATAAAGCAAAAACTCTACTACCTGTTTTGGATCAGTTATGTGAGTGGGGAGAAAAAAACTCCAATAATTAAGTACCTTCTTTATAGTTGATGTAAAAAATAAACGTTCCATATTGTTCAGTAACGTTACTCGTTTTTGAGTGACGTATTTTTATTAGAAAGAAGGTGGTTGTTTGCTTACTGTTACAGAGACAATTAATGCTGATAAGATAAATCTTAATGGTGCAGTAATGGTTAGTGGTTCTATTTCTGGTGCTGCTACTATCCAAGTAAAAGACAATATTAAGGTAGGAAACTATTTAACAATAGGGGATAGATTTGATGGCGAATACGAGATTATTTTTGGAGACTCAGCAAAAGGTATGACTATCAGAGGAGATATAGATGATTCTATCGTTTTAAGTGCTATAAACGGTGTAAGTGTTCCAGCTGGTTACTTATTTATAGATGGTCGCTCAGTATTATTAACCAATACAAGTGGAATGCGATTAGATTGGAATGGTGCTTGTGGTGACCGGCTTTATGTTCGCACAGAAAGTGATCAAGTAGAATTTATAAAAATTAAAGCATAATAAATAGAACTATGAATTATCAAGTACAATTAAACAATGGACAGGTAATCAATTTAAAAAATGTGGAGTTTGATGCAGGTGTTGAGGCGGTAGGTTTTCAAATTCCATTGCCCTCGATAATGGTTGTAATACATCATATAATCTTCTAATGTTTCACATTTTTCTATAGTTGTTTCATCTTTTAAATGCAAAAAAATTGATTCTTATGGCGCATTTTCTGTTAATGACGGTGTTCTTTCAATATACAGACTTGAAATTTCCATAACAAATTCAAAAATCCCAAACTATTTGAGATTAAAAACTTCTAATGTTTGGGATTATCTATTGCAGTTTGTTATTTCCCTTCGAAATACTGGACTAAAGAATTTTTAAATGCGTCAAGTTTTTTCAATAATAAGCTGTATGCCTCACGCTCTTTAATTGCTTCTTCAATATCCTTGTTATTTTTTTCACGATATTTATTAAAAGCGTCCATATCGAGTATTTCAGCATTATCAGAATTTAACGTACCGTCTTTTAACTTTTCCTCGTATAACTTCATCATTCGAGAAATGCCCTCCTCAGAAACATGAACCTCCCCACTTGTTATGCCTAAACCCCTGATAAGAAACATTGCCATATCAGCTCTTGCATTCTTTTCCTTAAAATAATTTTGAGCCTCTTCATTTATGGCTTTAGCGCGAAATTCATCAACCAAATCTAAAACACTGTTCTGAAAAATCTGGTTGGTGTTGTTATCGTCTGCCTGTCCGTCAAATATGCCTTTTTCCTTATATTGTTCAATTTTTGTCAAAAACTCGCCTAATAATTCGTTATCAGAATTGCTATCGGAATTATTTTTTAAGCTTAACTTTAATCGAGCTAAGTCATTCGAAAAATCTTTTAATGTATCGTTAGACACGTTCGGACTAAAAGGTGAACGGCTAAAAATAACTGCTGCGCTATTTTTCGTACTTCCATTTGTGTTAATAGAGCCTTTATTGCTTTTGTTAAACATGCCGATATTGCATTTTTGCAACCCGCTTTCAACCGATGAACTATTCAAACTCACTTTCATAATATCGCCCCTTCATTTACTTCTCTTAATATACATCGGTTAAAATCCAAAATAATTTATACTTGGTATTTGTTTTAAAGATAGGTCATTTTTTCCTCTTGCTTTCTGTAGGTTTCAAAATTTTACAATCAATATTAATTAGTGATCGTAGACTTTTTTTAATATATATTGCACCTGCTCGTTACTTGTTTAATAAAGGATCTTAATTGGTACCCCAGAAATTACCCCAATTAAAAGAGTTAATACGAGTTTATATGGAATTAAGTTAATTATTGCAAAAACTTGTTTTTAAATTAAATATCAAAAGAACATTTCTCAATTTTTTCAATCTTCCAATTCCCCTAGAGCAAAAACCCACCAAATCAATATTTTTACGCTATAATGTAGGACGAGGTGAAGAAAATGTTTGTAAGTGAAAAACAAATTGAAATCCGCTATGCTGAGACAGACCAAATGGGCGTGGTGTACCATGCGAACTACATCGTTTGGATGGAAATTGGACGTACACAGCTTGTTAGTGATGCTGGCTTTGAGTATGCAGCATTAGAAAAGGACGGGTATGTGTCTCCTGTTATGGATTTATCCATTTCTTATAAGGCTGCGATGCACTATGGTCAAGTAGCTACTGTACGAACATGGGTTGAAAAGCATGACCGTCTGCGTACGACATATGGCTATGAAATTTTACATGAAGACGGCACGATTGCAGCGACAGCACAGTCCGTACATATCCTTGCACATAAAGATACACTGCGTCCTGTGTCTTTAAGTAAAATTGATCCAGCATGGGATGCGAAATATAAAGAAATCGCTCGTGAGGCGAAATAGGAGAACGAGATATGGAAATTTTTCTTACTTTAGGAGCTATCTTGGCTGGACTTGGTGTTGTCCTTGGTGCCTTTGGAGCCCATGCTCTAAAGGATAAGTTTTCGTCTCCATACTATGCGGCAATTTGGGAAACTGCTGTGCAATATCATATGTACCACTCATTAGGCATTCTAGGTCTTGGTATTTTATCAAGTGATGCCCTTTTAGGTGCTTCTAGTATACTTTCTTGGGCAGGCTACTTAATGTTCGCCGGTATTGTGTTTTTCTCTGGCAGTTTATATGTATTAGCCTTAACAGGTGTTAAAAAGCTAGGTGCAATTACGCCAATTGGTGGACTGCTATTTATCATTGCTTGGGTTCTTGTAGCTATCGCTGCGCTTTCATAATCATTAATAACGAGGTTACGCTAAATGATTTTTCATTGGGTAACCTCGTTTTGTTTTTACAGTAGTTTTAAAAAATATGAAACAATTTGTCTAATCTTGCGTACTACATAGAGATTAGATTATTTTTAATGATAAAATAAGCTTAAATATAGATGTTGAAGGTGGGAATTTTATGGGGTTATTAAAAGCAGGAGTAGGCGCATTAGTAGGCGTCTTGGAAGATCAATGGCGTGAGTATTTTTACTGTGATTCTCTTTCATCGGATGTGCTGGTTGAAAAGGGTGTAAAGCGTACCTCCAAACGCGGCTCTAATAAGGGCAACGACAATATTATTAGCAATGGTTCTATTATTGCCATTAATGAAGGACAATGTATGATGATCGTTGAACAGGGGAAGGTAGTAGAATTTTCTGCAGAGTCTGGTGAGTATGTGTACGATACATCCACTGAACCTTCCATTATGTACGGCAGTGATTTATCTCAAGGAATTATGGAAACATTTAAGCAGATTGGCAAGCGATTTACATTTGGGGGTGAACCAGCAAAGGATCAACGTGTGTATTACTTTAATAAAAAAGAAATCGTAGGTAATAAATACGGGACACCAGCACCGATTCCATTCCGTGTGATTGATCGTAATATCGGTTTGGATATTGATATTGCCATTCGTTGTCATGGTGAATATTCGTATAAAATTGTTGATCCATTATTATTCTATACAAATGTTTGTGGAAATGTTGAACGTGAGTACACAAGGGATGCCATTGATAGTCAACTGAAAACGGAGCTAATGACTGCGTTACAACCAGCTTTTGCACATATTTCCGCAAGTGGAGTACGCTATAGTGAAATTCCTGCACATACTGTAGCATTAGCAGATGCTCTTAATAAAGTGTTATCAGAAAAGTGGCTGACAACTCGTGGATTAGCTGTTGTCTCATTTGGTATTAGCTCTTTAAAAGCATCTGAAGAAGATGAAGCAATGATTAAGCAATTGCAACGAAATGCAGTGATGCGTGATCCAGGTATGGCAGCGGCACATTTAACAGGTGCTCAGGCGGAAGCAATGATTGCAGCTGCAAATAACGAGGGTGGCGCAATTGCTGGTTTTATGGGTATGAATATGGCAGCACAGGCTGGTGGAGTTAACCCCGGTCAACTTTATCAAATGAATGAGCAAAATAAGCAAGCTCAAATGGCACAAGCTGCTGCACAGGGTCAAGCAACTTCAGCTTCTGGGGTATGGACATGTGCATGTGGCCATGAGAATACTGGGAAATTCTGTTCAAACTGTGGGGGAGCAAAGCCGCAAGAAGAGGGCTGGACATGTGTATGTGGTGCAGTCAACAAAGGTAAATTCTGTGGTGAATGTGGAACCAAAAAACCTTCAGGGACTTTGCAGTATGCTTGTGATAAATGTGGCTGGGAGCCTGAGAATCCTGGGAATCCTCCAAAATTCTGTCCTGAATGTGGAGATGTTTTCGATGAAAATGACATTAAGTAAGGGGATGACTAGTGATGTCAACACAAGAAGCTGAAAATGTTAAACAAGTAAAGCTTGATTTCGATGCTGAGTGTCCATCATGTAGTGCCTCTATTGAATTTAATCCAGCAAGCGGTAAACTTTCATGCCCTTATTGTGGTTATGAGTCTGAAATTGCAATTCCAGAAAAGGAAGAAGAAAAAGTTGCCCAGGAAATGGACTTTGCAATGGCTGAAGAACGTGGAAATTTTAACTGGGGTGTTGAGAAAAAAACAGTTATCTGTGAGGCTTGCGCAGCAGAAACAATTTATGATGCTTTACAGGTAGCTGATCGTTGTCCTTATTGTGGCTCTAATCAGGTAATGGAGGCAAGTGCAAAAAATACATTGGCACCAAATGGGGTTTGCGCCTTTGAAATTACCGATAAGCAAGCTGGTGAGAACTTTCAAAAATGGATTAAAGGAAGATGGTTTACTCCTAGAGCGGCAAAAATAAGTGCAAAACCTGACTCCTTTAAAGGTGTATATTTACCTTATTGGACTTTTGATACGAAAACAAGCTCAAGGTATTCTGCAAGATATGGTAAACATCGTACAGTTACTGATAAGGATGGAAAAACTCAAACTGTAACAGACTGGTATTCAACGAGCGGTTTTTATCAGGAATTTATCGATGATCATTTAATTAGTGCTACCACTCGATATGATCGCAATATGATGAGGAAAATAGAACCCTTCAATCTACTTAATAATAAAGCTTATAAACCAGAATATGTAGCTGGCTTTCTATCAGAACGATACAGTATTGGTTTGCAGGATGGCTGGGGCCAAGCGAAGAAGGAAATTCATGATCATTTACATGCACAAATCACTTCTAAAATTCGTTGGGAGAAAAATGCAGACGTTGTATCCAGTTTACGTTTTTCTACTACACATGATGATATTACATATAAATATCTAATGTTACCGATTTGGCTGTCCTCGTTCCGTTACAAAGAGAAAATATTCCGTTTTATGGTGAACGGACAAACCGGTCAAGTAGGTGGAGATGCTCCGATTTCAGCGCTTCGGGTCACAATTGCTGTCATTTTATCATTAGTGACGATTGCTATTATTTGGTATTTCTTTATGTCAGAATAATTATAAGCAGTATTCCTGTGGGGCTTAAAATCCATGAATAGGAATACTGCTTTTTATTTGGAATGGTTGGAGAAAAGATTACCACCGAACCAAATTTTCGTAAAATCGTCCAAAATAATGGGTGAACGAATGAATAATGACAAGGAAATAGGTGAAATATCCTTAGCTATCACGACTTACACCAAGACCTACTGCATAAGGTATAGTGATAAAGTGAAATCACTCAAAGCAGGATTTCATTTCTGTAAAAAGTGTTTGTGTTAGAAGTAATTGCTAGGAGCTATAAAAAATTTTCCACAATTAATTTTGAACAATTTATGGCAAGTGAAGTTGCGAATTTACTGTAAACAAATTATGATACAGTCAGAGAGCTTTTTTACAAATAAGCTTTGAATGTAATGCTATTCTTGAATAACGGTTACTTGGTTATTCATGTATGGAGGTTTCGACAATGGACGCAATTGAAGTGTTAACAAATTTAGATCAAATACATGGGTATTTTCAACCGATATTTAGCGCAGATGCGCATACGGTGATTGCCTACGAAATTTCCGGACAGTTACAAATTGAGGGTCAACAAATTAATTTAAAGGATTTTGTTAATAATGAAGATATTCCAGAGGAGTATCGTATTGACATGGAACATAAAATTTTGCATGCTGCATTAGTTAAAATAGACGAAATTGGACCAGAGCTTGATATATATATCCCAAGTAATCCCAATGTTTTAATGCAAGATTTTGGAGAGAGTCATTTTAATATTATTCAGCAATATATTCGAGAAGAAGATTTCCACCGGATTGTATTGGTCGTTTCGGAGCATCGTTTTTTAGGGGATATCCATAAATTACACCATGCATTGCGTTACTTTACGACGTATGGTGTGAAAATTGCTGTTCAGGAAGTCGGTGCAGAGAGTCATCTAGAGCATATTGCACTGTTATCCCCACAAATTCTAAAGGTCAATACACGAGATTTAAATTATGATTCTTGGTCCGCTCAATCCGATATGATTTCAGCAATAGGGGGGCTAGCCTATAAAATTGGGGCAAACCTCTTATTTGAAGGAATTGAAACTGTCTATCAGTTACAATTTGCCTGGAAAAATGGAGGACGGTACTATCAGGGGCCTTACTTAGCAAACCCTGCAATAACATTTGTTGAGAAGGATATATTAAAGGAGCGCTTCAAAGAGGAATGTCAGCAATTCATTACCTCTGAGAAGAAAATGCTAGAGACACAATATTTTGAGCTGAAAAAGCTGAGAGAGGAGCTAGAAGCAATTATCCATCGAGTAAAACCTTCTAGTGATAGCATCTCTCATTTGGAGCATTTAGCACAGCTATTAGATCATTATTCGTTCCGTCTTTATATTTGTAATGAGGACGGTTTCCAACTATCACCCAACATCATGCGTATAGATGGGAAGTGGGAATTACAGCCAAGAGCAATCAATAAAAATTGGAGCTGGCGCCCATATTTCCTACAAACCATTATCAAGATGCGCAATGATCAAAGCGGAGAAATTTCTGAGTTATATCGGGATATTGAAACAGGGGAAATCACAAGGACGTTTTCTATCGCCATTAACGAGCATGAATACTTGTTTGTCGATCTATCGTATGATTACCTTTATGAGCATAGTATATTTAGGTAGTTTAAAAATGCTTATATAGCAAGGGTTGCGGGGTACAAATTACGTTTGTACCCCAATTTTGTGTAAAAAGAATGTGACACCATTAAAAAATGGTCGTTCGGGCAAAAACGGCACAATACGGTATCAATGCCACACTATCAAAAGCAGCAATGTAGGTGATCCAATTATATTAAAAGTTTAAAGGCTTCTAGACATGTTTTATCCCCTTTTATTGGCTGTTAGAAAGTAATTATAACACTTAGGAAGGGCAGAGCTTTGTGTGGTTTTAAGCGTGTAATTTATAGAATATGATTTCAATTTATAGCCTCTCGAATTATTATGAAGTATGGGGAGATATTGTTATCCTCGCAAAATGTATAAATGGAGTGGAGGTCCCAAATGACACCAGAGCAAATAGTTAAAAAATTTTTTGAAGAAGTACGTTCAGGAAATAATCTTGATTACGCAACTGAATTAATGGCAGACCAAGTACTGGCACACCAAGTTACTTCTGAAGAAGAATTAACGGTTACTAGATCACCCAAAGATTATGCGGACCATGTAAAAGAAATGGTAGAAACATATGGCGATTTTTCATTAGAAATCCAAGAGTTTATGGTGCAAGGTAATAAAGTATATGTACGCTGGAAACAAGTTGGTACCCATGTCGGAGAAGTCGATGGATATCAGCCGACAAATCTACCAGTTATTGAAATAGCAAGCGCAGTATATAGAATTGAAGAAGAAAAAATAGCAGAATATTGGATTCAAATTGATCGGGCTGGTATTGAGAACCAACTCAAACGTAATAAAAGTAATTAACTTGGGGCATATATCGCCCTTTATTAAAAAATGCCAAAGCGCTGTTTAACGCTTTGGCATTTTTATACCCATTCGTGTTGTTAGAAGTGCAAAATATAAGATGTCCCTAAAATTGACTAGTATATTTTTTAGAAATCACTGATGGTGCTGGAAAATTTATCTTTGGGCATTTAAGAACACCAACTACACTGATATCCAATGTGTATGTTTGATTTTCTGTATCATACTCAATTGAGTGTACTTTATTGACTGTTTGTCCTAAGCTATTAGGTTGTGTTGAATCAATAAATTGATAGTTAAGAATTTCAGAAACTAATTGTTGACTTTGTCTGTTAAACTCTTCTTGCTTTAAAGAATAGGGAAGGAAATCTGCCAAACCATATAATTCGGATGACCTAGGAGTTGTAAGAGCATCTTTGAAGGCTGGCAAAAATGTGAAAAAATTTTCAGAACCACTATTCTTATTGATGATGTCAATAGTATAGTTAGTATTGAATAGTTGTGCTGATAAACCATCAACTAAAGTTTCAGAAGTATTATCTGAATTTTCCCATTTCATATGTAGTTCACCTCCTTTTTTATAGCAATATTATACAGTAAATAAAAGGAATTATTTTAGTAAATTTCAATGATGTTGAAGAGAGTAAAAGTGGCTTGGTTGTAAAGGAGGCACCATCAACAAACCAGTTGCTACTTTACAGCATAAAATGGTTGTATTCGTTTTGTAGAAAATGGATGGTCATATGTACAGTATGGGAATGGGAGAGGTTAGGCTGCATCAAACTTCATGAGCAAATCTAAGCCTATTTTTTAACGCATGGTCTTGTAATTAGAAATATTTCAAGTCCTTTAGGAAGAAATCTGAAAGAATTAATGAAATACGATGAAGTTTTAGTCCATTCAGCTGTTGCAGGGTGGTCATATATTACGAGCTCGATATATGTAGTTGAATCTCATTTCACTTCTGATACGTCCTCAAATTCTAGCAGTGGTGAGTTATGGATTTTTAGATTTATCACTATTAATCTTATTTGTTCAGACTTTGTTGAGTACGATTTTGTAATATGTAAGTAGGTAACCAACCTAAAGGAGATCAGCTACTCGATATTGATGAGTAGCTGGTCTTTTTTTTAGGGTATTTTATGTTTCTATAAAAAAGGATAGACAAAAAGATAAAAAAGTCCATGTACTTCATTTTTTGTCCATGGACATTTTGCGTTTTTCTCATGAATGTATATGTTCTTTTGATAATTTATAGCATTTTTTCTTGGTAACCAGATGAAAAAAACGCATTAGCGCATCATCTTTTTTATTTGCTTTATTTCATTATTCAGTTCATCAATCTGTTTTTGCAATCTCTCAATATCGTTATTCGAGTTATTGTTTTCGTTTAATTCCTCATCTAAAGCAAGTCCCGCAGCAATTGTTGTGATTGCATCGCCAAGGGTTGTAATGGCACTACCAATCAGGGCAAGTTTAGTCGCTTGATTTTCTGATTTTGGAAGTTGATTTTTGGGAGTTGATTTCTTATTGTTCATCATTTTTCCTCCATACAGAAATGGTTTTCTTTACAATTTATGCATATGATGAAAGACTTGTGCAGCGCCTTAACATGTAGCGATCTAGAATAAAAAAGGGGTCACTCTTGAGAAGTGACCAAAGTAGCTTATTGAGGATGTGTTTCTAACTGAAGGTATGAGCAAAGATGGAAGTTAGTTGGGTATAGTATCAGTATATGAGTGAGCAAAGTACTTGATTAGGTAGTAGCCAATTTTATCTTAAAAATCTCTAGTGCTTTTAAACATGGAAGGTATAGTCCAATAAGTCCCCATTCGCCAAAGCCATTCAAATGGACCAAATTGAAAGAATTTTAGCCAAAGCCTACTAAATAATAATTGAATGATATAAATGCCTAGACAGATCCATAGAGATTGGATGTAGCTAATGTTTCCAATTAGCTGAAAAGCATGACCTACAACTAATATAAGAGCTGTTTGCCCTAAATAGTTGGTAAGAGCCATTCGTCCGTACCCTTTTAAAGGAGAGAGCACAAATTTAAAGAAGGGAAGCTGTAGTAGCAGAATAATTAAGCCTACGTAAAATGCGGAAACAAATGGGCTAAATTGTAGTCCTATTAATGAAAACTGTTCAATATTTGTGATATGCTCAGCAAATTCTTCCTCTGATAGCGAATTGAAGTCAATAAGTGAATTTGGTACATAATTCCATTGGTAAAGCCAGCCTCCAATGCAGATGAAGAACATCATTATCGTAAAGACAATAATCTTTTTTCGCTTGACATTCATATTTTCAAAAATACGATATTGTCCAGCAGCTAATCCAAGTAATATTAGTGGAAGTGGCATCGCGATCTTTATACCGTAATAAGCTGTTATAGCTAGCAGTATAAGTCCTATTGTAAGGTTGATTTCTTTTCGGACTTTATAGAATGGTAGAGCTAGTAAACCAAATATCGCGTATACCGTTAAGGCTTCTCCAGGATGGAAAAAAGCATGTACAAGCCCTATCAGGAATAAAATAATAATTCTTCTAATAAATAATAAAAATGCCTTTTCATTTTTCGCATAAGCTCTAGCTATAAAAATATAGAAGCCTACACCGAATAAAAATGAAAAGATAGTAAAAAATTTCCCTTCCACAAAAAGCATTAGTATATGATGATACGCAATATCTATCGGCCTTTTTGGTGCTTCAATCCACAGAAGCCCTGGAATATTAACTAGAATAATGCCTAATAATGCAAAGCCTCTTAAATAATCTAATGTATCCATTCGTTTGTTCAAATCAATTGGTTGCAATATGATCTCCTCCTCTATACAAAGTATAGGTGAGTTGCATGAACTGTAGTAATGATGAATGTTACGTGAATCTTACAAATTCGTCATCTCCAGCTTCACATTTGTGGATACATGGTTAAAATATCATTTGCATGCTGTCGTAAATTTTCGATCAATGCTTGTGGTTCCAAAATTTTTGCATGTACACCAAGCCGATAGAAAAGGGAGCTAATAAAATGAAGCTCTCCTTCATCAATTAAGGAATCGATATAGCCTGACCCATCTTCTTTAGTAATTACCAACTCTTCAAAGCTAGGTACACTTTTACATTGTCGGACACCCTCGCTGGTTAATTGTACATGTAGCCGAATGGGGTGGTTAATCACATAAGTGTTGCTGAACCATTGCTGCAAATTTAAAAATTCCTTGCTATTGTTTTCATATTCGATGATAGCGTGTATTCGGTCTACTCGAAACAGCAGAATCTTTTCCTTTGTTAAATCAAAGGCAGGCATATACCATAGTCCATCTTGTGCATAGACACCAAAAGGGTGAACATATTTTATGGTGGTGCCTTTTTTTGATGCATATTGAAACCATATATGTTTATTGTCAATGGCTGCTTCTAAAACATCTTTTAATAATGGTGTCTCAATTGATCTTTTAGGGCTCCAAAAGGCAACATAGGACTGAAGCTTATCTACCTTTTGCTGTGTCTCCTTTTGTAGAGAACTATATAATTTGCGAGAAACGGAGTGGATTTCTGTCTCGAAGGGTAAATCACGATAATAATTGAAGGCTTGAAACGCAAAGAAAATCGATACCGCTTCTTCTTCAGTAAATAAAATTGGGGGAATCAGCCTGCTCGACAGTACCGTATAGCCGCCATTACGTCCTTGTTCCGCATAAATAGGTAAGCCCATATCACTTAAATCCAGCATATAGCGGTGAACTGTTCGAATGGAAATCTTAAATTCATCAGCAATTTCCTGTGCAGTAAAATTCTTTTTGGTACTAACAAACATAAGAATATCTAATAAGCGTTGGGCCTTAGACATATTTTCACCTTTTCTTTAATCATGCCATTAGTTGTCATGTTTTACGTTTAGTATAGCCATAGTTAATGATTTTAGCAAAAATAGAGAGCTAAAGGTATGTCAAGATAGATTAGATTACTTTATTTATTGGACTAGTTTAGGGACTTTTCTCAACAGAAAATGATGATTTAAGATGGCTAGAGGAAGGAGAAGGGAAAGCAGATAATGGTTACTATAGATTACATTGTGGAGCACATTGAAGGCTTTCCATACCCAGATTAAAAATTTTATGTATTAACAACGACTGAAATTGGGGAAAATCAACATGCGAATTTATGAAGGGGTCGCCTTTATGAAAAAAAAAGAGGGAGCGGGAGGGTTCAAAATTTGGATGGTGAGAGGGACAGATTTCTTGGATGTGTTTATGAAGGAAAGGTTCATTGATGAGTTGATTATTACCATATCTGTTAGGCTCAGGTTAACCTTGTTAAAACTACATAATCCATATCAAGAGTTACAGCTAATTCATTCACAACGTTATGGCCAAATGGTGCAATTGCATTATAAGGTGAAAAAAGAGGCATTATACCCCTTTTTTTGATTGATAGATTTCTCCTATGATTCCCTTCATTTGATGTTTTCCTGTATCTGTATTCGTCATAATAATTAATCCTTTTTCTAAATATGGATAAGCTACTAGCATACATTGAAAACCAACTCCCCAGCCAAGTGAGGAAAATTCAAGCATCTCCTCCTGACCATCTAGAAATACTCCTAGCCCTGACCACTCTAAACATCCCTGCGGCTGAAACAGTTCTTTTATGTTTGTCACAGAAAGGCCTATTTTGCTTCGTCCTTTTACAGCATTTAGAACTTCCTGTAATAAAATGGCTAAATCACAAGCGGAAGTCCATAGACCACAGGCTGCAGGATACGGATAAATGGCGTATTTTCCTGAATTAAGAGTACCAGTGTGATGATGACCACAAGCGAGATTATCCATAGTTGACAATGTTAAATTGTTAGGAAATATGCTGTTTGTCATACCTAATGGCTGAAAAATAAGTTCTTCCATCAGAACGGGAAACGGTTTACACATTGTATCTTCAATAAGTAATTGAATGACGCAAAAGCCTGCATCCGAATAGTGAAATTCACTTTCAGGTTCATACGTTACCTCAATAGGTGTTTTGCAGTAGGGCGTTTTACCATCCAATATTTCTGCCATGGATGGCATTTTATTGACAGATTCTACGGCTGTAAAACTACCTTCCAGGTCCATAATACCTGATTGATGACAGAGTAAGTTGCGTAATGTAACTTTTTTACGCTTTGTAAATTGATTGTCAGGAATCTTCCACGAAATTATCTTCTTATTAATATCTTCATCTAAGTTAAAAAAACCTTGTTCCACCAATTTTAATACTAATATGCTTGTTAGAAACTTACTTATCGAACAAGCATTGAAAATCGTGTGCTCATTAATTTTTCTATGGCTACCTGCTTCTAGAACTCCAAAATGATCTGACATATTGATTTTACTCTTTTCAATAGCTACAAGACTGAGACCAGTTATACGATTATGCTTCATGCGTTCACAAATGTTTATCATCTATATGCTCCTAGTTTTTTCTTTATTATAGCAGATATTCGAACGAATGTTTGTATAATGGGGTTTATTTTGTTTAATCACGACATCTACAATCATAGATGGACTAACCTAGTAAAGATAATAGCCTTTTTATCTCCACTATGTATTAGACCGCGAGAGACAGCTAGCTTTGAAGAGCATTTCTCGTATTCTAATACAAAATTCTCTACATAGGAGTAAAATTGATTAAAAAATATTGGAATTAATTTCCTGTAGTAATAAAGGTACTTGAAGTAAGTTACACAAGACTAATTCTATTAGTAAGTATAAATTGTCTGATTGAATTGAAGGAAAAAGAGTGGGTAAAAATTATACCACGCTTTCTTTGTGAACTACATAGTAAAAAAAATTTCCGATTAGTTACTAGAACGCACAAATGTTTGACAAAAAATTTATAGGGAATGGAAAATATCTTTCAGTCCATTTTAAATCTCAATATTGTTTCTTTTGGATTTCCATTCATCCTCAACTCCCTCTAAACGTTGAAAAATAAGCTGATATATCAATTGGAAGTCCATCATTCTCTTTTTAGCTACATGATAGTTTTCCTTTTGGTCTTCCGATATTTCTGACTCTTCCGGCCATTTTTCCAATATGCTGTCGGTACTTGATAGAAAACGTTTCATTTTTGCTAAAAATGACTCGGCCATTACAAGGCTAAAATTATCTGCTATGTAATAATAATCTCGCCGATCACTTATCTTTGACTTTTTAACAGCTAATCCACCTGCCTCTAATTCACGAATTCGAATACTTACGGCAGCTTTAGTTACTTCTAATTGATCAGCCATTTCTTGTAAACTTAATGGTTTAGACGAAAACAATAAAAGAGAGAATAAGCGTTCAGCTAATAAATTACCTCCGCCATCACTTAATTTCTCTAATTCTTGACTAAATTGTTCTTGTAAATTTTGATGATTAGACATTTTAGCTCTCCTAATTAACGTTATTATTAATGTTGTTAATGATAAGTAATCGTTAGGTCATTGTCAATGAGTTATCATCTAACATTACTTATATTTTGCAATATTCAAGTTTTTTATTGACTAAATATTACATTTGTTTTATCGTTAATATCGTTAAAAACATTTTTAACGATATTAACTTTAAGGGGTGTTTCCAATGAAATTATCAATTGATGAAAAACATTACGAGCGTGCGGAGAGATTACTTGTTTGGAATACGCTAAAAGATGTGCTTAACGGAAAAGTGATTCCGAACTGGATCGGTGAATCAGAATGTTTTTGGTACCAAAGAGATATAAATACGGATAGCAAGCAATTTATAGTGGTTGATCCAGTAAGGAGAATAAAAAAAGAAGCATTCGATCATGAAAAGCTGGCAAAGGCTCTTTCTCATTCAATTGGGAAACATTTTACTTCTTATGACCTTCCATTTGATTCGTTCAGCTATCTCAATAACGAACATTCAATTCAATTTAGTATAGAGGAAACCTCCTGGCTCTGTAATTTACATCAATATGAATGCAAAATGTTAGAAACAAATAAGAAAGTTTTGCCTCATGAAAGCTGTTCACCTGATGGAGACTGGACTGTTTTTACTAAGGATCATAACTTGTATTTACGCAATTTAAATACTAAAGAAGTTGAAACACTTACGAACGATGGTGAACCATATTACGATTATGGAAGTCAGCCAGAGTCAAGCACAAGTGCAATCTTCGAACGTTTGTATCAACAGCAGCCACCACCTGTAGCATTATGGTCACCAAATTCTAAAAAAATTGTGTCGCATAGGTTGGATCAAAGAAAAGTTAGAACACTACATCTGTTGCAGTATGCTCCACAAAATCAAGCAGGTGAACCTGAAGCACACGCATACCGATATCCTTTGGTTGGTGATAAATACGTTCCGTTAATTGAATTTTTTATTTTTGACATAGAAAAGGGATCTACAATACAGGTTGACTTTGATCCTATAATTTCTGGAATGGTGTCACCCTTAACAGAGTATTCTCAAACTGCGTTTTGGACGGAAGATAGTAATAGTTTCTATTTTTTAAATTTTTCTAGGGATTATCGAGTGGTTCAATTTATATTAGTAGATTCTGAGACAGGTAAGGCTAAAATTTTATTAGAGGAAAAAAGTGATAGTTTTATATTTACAGATCTATACAATCTTGGATTTGGAGGTGTGAACATAAGATGGATAAATAAAAGCAATGACTTTATTTGGCATTCCGAACGAGATGGTTGGTCACATCTATACTTATATGATGGAAATACTGGACAATTAAAAAATCGTATAACGTCAGGAGAATGGGGAGTTCGCCAAATTATAAGTGTGGATGAAGAAAAGGAATGGCTATACTTTACAGCGGGAGGAAGAGAATCAAACCGTGATCCGTATCTTCAACATCTATATAGAGTCCGCTTTGATGGAACTGAACTCAAGCTTTTAACCCCTGAAGACGCAGAACATGATGTATTTATCTCTCCTAATAATACCTATTTTGTTGACACGTACTCCCGTGTGGATTTACCACCTCAAACTGTTTTACGTAAAACTGATGGAAGCTTTGTCTGTAATTTGGAAAAAGCAAACGTGGAACGACTTATGGAAAAGGGATACAGCATTCCTCAACGTTTCAAGGTGAAGGCTGCTGATGGAGTAACTGATTTATATGGGATTTTGATACAACCAGCAAACCTAATTAAAAATAAAAAATATCCAGTTCTAGATAGTTTTTATGGTGGTCCCCAACTGACCCACACCCCTAAAAAGTTTACTTGGGGTGGTGAATTTATAGAAGGTCCTGTAGATTTTACAGGTGGAGCTCAAGCATTTGCTCAGCTTGGATTTGCGGTACTTATAATGGATGGAAGAGGCACACCTTATCGATCAAAATCGTTTCATGATTATTCTAATGGAAACTTAGAACGAGCTGCCGGTTTAGAAGATCATGTAGCAGCGCTTAAACAATTAACACAACGGTTCCCCTTTTTAGATCAAAATAGTGTTGGCATATACGGAGAATCTGGTGGTGGCTACGGAGCTGCTAGAGCCATCCTTTCATATCCTGAAACCTATAAGGTAGCAGTTGCAGGCTGTGGCAATCACGATCAACGCTATTATTTAGCATTTTGGGGAGAACGATTTCAGGGAATGTATGATCCTGAACTATATAAAGAACAAGATAATACACTCCTAGTAAGTCGTCTAAAAGGAAAATTACTTTTAGTAACAGGAGATATGGATGATAATGTGCACCCCTCGTTGACAATCCGAATGGTACATGCATTAACAAAGGCAAATAAAGATTTTGATTTAATGATCCTTCCTAATCGACATCATGGTATTGGTGCAGATGTTTATTATATTCGACGACGATGGGACTATTTTGTTCAGCATTTACTAAAGGTGGAACCACCTAAAGAATATTCCATTAAGGATCCGATGTATCCAGGTTAATAAGGTATTGAGGAAAAAGATTGGTTCTATCAGTCTTTTTCTTCATTTAAACTTATCATAATGTGGGATTGATTTCCACTGCGGCTGAGGCTTTCCTAGTGACGTTCGATTATCCTCTTCGCTTACGTTCCGGGAAATTTATAGTAAAGCTCACATAAAAAGCGTATCCGAAAACCAGAATACGCTCTTTATCTTTTAAGCATTTTTCTTCGTTCTTGTAGTACGTTTCCTTGGTGCTGGTTTCTTTGTTTTATCTAATGAGGCCTGAAGTGCTGTCATAAGGTCTGTAACATTATCAGGAACTGGGCGATTATCGCTCGCCGAAATTGTACTTGTTGCTTTTTTCTCCTCTATTAGCTCCATTAGGGCATTTCGGTAGTCATCTGTGTATTTATCAGGATTAAACTCTGTAGTTAATTGCTCTACCAGCATGAGGGCAGTTTCCAGCTCTTTTGGTACAACTGTTTGTTCACTTGGAATATTTGGTACATCACTTACACTTCTAACCTCATCAGGATAATGGATGGTCTCCATTACTAAGGCATTTTGATAAACGCGGACAACGGCCAACTGCTCCTTAGAGCGAATAATAATTTTGGCTACACCAATCTTGCCTGATTGCTCCAATGTTTGACGTAATAGGGCATAGGCCTTACTGCCAGTAGTGTCCGGGGATAAAAAATAAGTGCGTTCAAAATAAATCGGATCAATCTCCGTTAATTTGACAAAATCAATAATTTCTACGGCCTTATCTTCATTTTCCTTGCGTAAGTTTTCCAATTCTTCTTGATCTAAAACGACAAACTTATTTTTTGCATATTCATAGGCCTTGACGATATCTTCTTCTTTTACTTCTTGATTACAGCCTTCACAAACCTTTTTATAGCTGATCGGCGTATGACATTCTTTATGAAGCTGGCGTAATTTAATATCTTTATTTTCCGTTGCAGCATGTAGCTTCACTGGTATATTGACAAGACCAAATGAAATGCTACCTTTCCACACTGTATGCATTGATGTCACCTCGTTTTTCTTACTATGCTATATTTTCATTATTTTTATGTATCTTAAATGAAAATCAACAAAAACTGTTGGAAAAAGCAAATGAGGTGATTTTATTGAAACCAATGCTTTTAACAGAGGCACTTGACATACCTGAAGGAGATGAATGGCTTTATGAA
Organism: Lysinibacillus sp. UBA6686; assembly: GCF_002455205.1. Classification (NCBI taxonomy): domain Bacteria; kingdom Bacillati; phylum Bacillota; class Bacilli; order Caryophanales; family Bacillaceae; genus Lysinibacillus; species Lysinibacillus sp. UBA6686. Next base: position 29,053 of record NZ_DKJS01000028.1, read on the forward strand.
ACAAAATATGATGGTTTTCGATGTCTATTAGAATGGGTCGAACAGCCAATGCTTATAAGCAGAAATGGCAATAATTTAAATCATTTATTTCCTGAGATTATTGCTTTTTGTCAGCACATTTCAGACCAAGTGAGGCCCTTTTTACCATTATTACTTGATGGAGAGCTAGTTTATTTAATCAATAATTATAAAAGTGAATTTTCGATTGTCCAAAAAAGAGGGAGGATGCAAAACGAAGGGGGGATTACTGAACATGCTAACTCGTTTCCTATCCATTTTATTGTGTTTGATTTATTAGTTTATCAAGGCGAGTCACTAACAAATCGTTATTTAAAAACACGAAAACAACAGCTTACAAACCTTTTTATGACTTTAAAGCTTCCCTTAACGATAAACTATGAGGATCAGCATTCATTGCAAGTAATCGCTAGTACTGAGCAATATCAGTCTCTTTGGCATGCCATAAAAGTGAACAATGGTGAGGGCTTGGTGGCTAAGAAAAAAACGAGTAAATGGATGGAGGACACACGATCTTCACATTGGCTAAAAATTAAAAATTGGCATCTCGTAGCCGTTATCGTTACACATTACAATCATAGTAATGGTTATTTTCATGGGGCTGTGTACCTGCAGCAACAATTAGTAGAGATCGTCAACTTTAGGCATGGCATGACAGAGGAGGAACATAAGACCCTTGTTGCTTTTTTTCAAGCAAATGGTCAACGAAATAATGAAATTTGGCAGTTAGAGCCTTCTATTTGTGTAGATATCGCCTGTATTGATTTTGATGGTACTAAGCTACGAGAACCAAGATTCTCTAAATTTCGCTTAGAGCTTGCACCAGAGGATTGTCAATGGCAGCATATGCTTCGACAGTTGTTTCCAATACCAGAGACAGTAAGCATAACACATCCAGATAAGCCTGTATGGCCAGCGATTGGGATGAACAAGGATAATTATTTGCATTATTTACAAATGATTTCACCATATATTTTACCATTTCTGCATAATCGCCCGCTAACATTAATTCGTTTTCCGCATGGGGCTCCTGGTGAAAGCTTCTATCAGAAGAGTAGTCCTGAGAAAATACCTGAATTTGTGTCAACAGGGTGGATGGATGAAATTAATTATCTAGTATGTAATAATCTTGAAACTTTATTGTGGCTCGGCAATCAGCTTGCGTTAGAGTTCCACATTCCATTTCAAACATTGCAAACAATACATCCGACGGAGATTGTTTTTGATTTAGATCCTCCTTCAGTGGAGTATTTCTCACTGGCCATGAAGGGGGCACTTGATTTAAAGGAGATCATTGACTTTTTTAAGCTACAATCTTTTGTTAAAACATCAGGAGGTAAAGGCTTACAGCTCTATATTCCATTACCTGAAAACGTATTTTCCTATGATGAGGTGAGAATATTTACGGAATTTGTCTGTACGTTTCTATGTGAGCAAAAACCGGATTTATATACAATAGAGCGATTAAAGAAAAATAGACATCAAAAATTGTATTTAGATTATATACAGCATGCGGAAGGAAAGACGATTATCGCACCCTATTCCACACGTGGAAATGAGAAAGGGCTAGTAGCAACACCGTTATATTGGGAAGAGGTTCAGCCACAGCTAACACCGGATCTTTTTACAATTCCTGCTGTGTTGGAGCGTATGAAAAAAGTAGGGAACCCTTTTAAGCATTTTCGTCAGATAGGGGAAAATCAGGATTTTCAATCAGTTTTAGATCATTTAAAAAATTCCTAATAGGATTTATACTAAGAAGTTAAAGCATCGGTGAGAGATCCGATGCTTTAGCCATTTAAATCAGGACTGCTGTACTTTTACTTTTGCAAGGTAATCTAGAATTCCCATGGAGGAAACAATTGTATCAAACGGAATGGTTTCATATACAGGGTGACTTGCTGGTATGCCATTTTCCTGAAGATAGTTAAATAAAAGCTCTTTTAAACGTGCATCTAAATAATGGACTTGTTCTTGGAAAATGCTTGATACCTTACTTGCTTTTTCTCCCTCAGCTAGAAACAGTGGTGTCCAGTAGCGTACTTGGCGATAGGCTTCCTGTGGATTTTTATATGCACCATAGTGTCCAAAATACAATTCACTGGCATTCAGTCTTTCATATAGCTTGATGGATTGCTCCATTGTCTCAGGGTTATACTGATTAGGTGAGGTTGATGGGATGATTACATCAATCGCTTCACCATCCATTTCGGGATAACGGACACCTGTTGTATCGCCTACAAACAGGCCATTTGTTGCGGAATAAAGCATGGAAACATGATGTTTTGCATGGCCCTCTGTATGAAAGAAAGTTAGCTTGTGCTGACCCAATATTAATTCTTGCTCATGCTCAATTTCTTTTATTCGATTTGCATCGATTGGGACAATTGGGTCGAAAAGACGCTCAAACTCCTCTCCATAAACACTCTTTGCACTTGCTATTAGTCGACTAGGATCAACCATATGAGATACACCTCGTGGATGTACAACAAATGTGGCATTTGGACAGCTTTGTAAAAATAGCCCTGCTCCACCAGCATGATCTAAATGGATATGCGTGACAATTACGTAGTCGATGTCCTCTAATGCTATATTTAATTCATCCAACCCATCTATTATATATGGCACAGACGGGCTGGCAGACGTTTCAATTAGAGCAATTTTTTCATCAATTAGTAAATAAGAGCTTGTACGCTGTTCTCGATTTAAATCATGTGTATCAATACAAAAAAAATTTGGCGCTATCTGTTGGACTCTAGACAATCTAATTTCTCCCTTCGGATTCAAATTTGTACAAAATATTCTCTTGTAGGAATTTTTTAGCTACAAAAAGTAGTAGTTATACTATATAATAATAGAAAACTAAACTGAATGTCCATTCATTTTTTAGGGGGATTAATTAATGGAGAGAAGGATTCGCTATGACACACGAAAGGTTCATCGGGTTAATTTAGCTATTATTTCAATTTTGGCCATTCTAATTTGTGGACCCATGATTTTTTCAAAGGGTATTATGTTCTTATTTATTGGACTTACTGTTATTGCATTCGCGATAGGAAATTATTTTTTACCTATTAAAACATATGTCAAAGGCTTTATTTTTGGTATGATTCCTTCAAGCGTAGTTTTTACATTATTTTTAGTCGATAGCTTTTCATTAAATAAACATTATATTTTACTTTGTACAGTAGCCATTATTGCTCTATATTTTAAAAAGGAACTAATTGTATTTTTTGGTGTACTAACAAATATAAGCTTTGTCTTCTTGTATATCGCCAATTCTAAATCATTGCTAGGACCCTTTGATGATATTATCGTTTTTATTACGCTATTAGCCATTATGAATGGGGTTATCATTGCCTTTTTTTTAATTGCCAAGTGGGGCAATGAATTGATTGAACATGCAGCAATTCAGCAAAATGAAGTAAAAGCATCCTTAGAGCAGCTACAGAAAACATTTCAGGAGATAGAAAATAGTAGCCAAGCATTGGACGAGCATGTTACACAATTCCAACATACAATGCAGAGAATATCAACGTCGAGTAAGCAGATCCTCTTAGCTACCGAGGATATTTCTGCAAGTATTCAGCAAGAGTCCTCAAGCCTACAAATGATTCATGGAACGATGAAGGAATCTGTCCATTTTGTCAACGAAACATTTTCTATTTCCAAGGAAACCGTCTCTAAATCTACAGATCTTCAAGAGGAGGTTTTAGCAGGATGGGAGAAAATGCAGGATGCAATGGCACAAATGGAGGTTATGAGTCATGCAATAGGCTCTACTGCAGAAACTGTCAATGAGTTACAGCTAAGTCTGCAAACGGTAGACAGCTTGTTACAGGGAATTCAGCATATTGCAGAACAAACAAATCTATTGGCTCTTAATGCAGCAATTGAAGCGGCAAGAGCAGGAGAGCATGGTAAAGGCTTCGCTATCGTTGCCGATGAAGTACGGAAATTAGCAGAAGAAAGTGCAGCCATAACAGTAAGCATTACGGAAGTGACAAAAACATTGTTTGCAAAATCTACAGAGGCGCACCAACGCTCAGATGCAGGCGAAAAGGCATTACATCATGGGGAGATACTGTTACGAGATGTCAGCAATTTCTTGAATGTTTTAAAAGATTCTTTTGCGATTACAAATACGGATTTAACTAGAGGGATGTCTGAATTAAGTAGTGCCATTTCACAGTTTGATAAAATACAGTCACAAATAGAAAAACTTAATGAAATGACTGAGCAAAACGCAAATTCTACTGGTGAAATTCTACTTTCCGTAGAGGATGAAAACAGCATGCTAGAAATGATGACGAACACTACAAATCATATACAAACATTAAGTAATACCTTAAAGTTGCTCGTTACAAATAAGGAAGAAAGATATTCATAGAAAGAAAATAAACACAGGGGATAAAGATATTTTTCCTCCTGTGTTTTTATTTGATTTGAATACCGAATGAATAGGATGGAATACAAAAGGTTATTTTGGCAATTACTTGGATTTAAAGAAAGTAGTTTTTATATAAGATTGTTTAAAATACTAAAATCTCCTATTGTCAAATTAGAATTTTAACGAGTAAAGTTTGTGATTCAAGCGCCCCTACTTGTTTAAGTATCTGTGAATAAGCCAATCCTGAAAGGAAAAGGAGTGGTTTGTGTGGAAAACAGATTTTTTATTGGTATTATAAATGGCTTTATTTTAAGTGCAATTTTGTGGATTTCAATTTTTGGGTGGATTCGAATAATTAAATATTTATTATAGGGTAGTACTTAAAACGGAAAGCTGCTGTTAATGTTAAACGGTTAAATGAAAAAGAGTAGCTAGTCGAAGTCAATACTCACTACATTAGAGTACTCCATACAAATGCATGCTATTTTTGTAAACGTTAAGTGCTGGATTTACATACATAAAATTTTTTCTCTGTTGAGTATGCAGAGAGGAGGGATTATCGTAAATAGTACAAGCTCCACAATTTTGGAAAAGAATCGAAATTTGTTCAGATTTTGTATAGAGCAATATGCTAATCTATTCATGTCGAGGAATGCGAAAGCAAACCAACACGCACAAATAGACCAGGCTCTCAATTTTTAGTAGAGCCTGGTCTTTCCAATATTTTTAATGAATTTAAAATTTTTATAGAGATCAAATTAATTGGAAGTGATCGTCTATTTCCTCCTTCATTGCTTTTAATTTAGCCTTGTGTTTAGCCTTTGGAATCGAGTGATACTGCTCATATCGACACATTCTACATGAACAGTGAATTTTGCCTTTGCTTAATTTGCCGCGTACTGGCATGTAATTTCTCTCTAGTAAAAATACATTTTTTAAAGTGGCCCATTTTTTTCGAATTATTCGCTCTCTTTGGTGGCGAATATAGGCTTTTGATCGATTTTTCATAAACTATCAGCTCCCTTGAGAAACCCAAGCTTGCAGGGAAAGTCAAGGGATATAATAGCACTCCCTACAAGCTTGGTATTGAGCTGATAGAATGGATGAATTGAGGCATATTATCATTCCTTTTTATAAAATTATCCAAGAGTAGTGAATTCTTATAATCAATGCTAAATGAAAAGTTGTACTTATACTAGATTCTACGAATTATGATCGCGTTCCAATCTTTTCATTTCTTCTGCTACTGCACATGCGTTCAAATCATTTTCCTCATATAGATGATGGATAATATTTGAATAATCTTCTTTATTTCGATTCTGGCTTAATTTATATGCAGCTTGTATTTCTTGTACTTTAACCCTTACACCAACAATTCCTTTCATTTCTTGTTCTAATAATTGGGGAGAAAGTGTATCCCATAATACGGGATGCTCACGATGTTTTTCATATTTCTCAAGTAAATTTGACAAATCTTTTTCGAGCTCTTTGCCTTCAAAGGTTTCAGCTTTTCCATATACATGTACTGATTGGTAGTTCCATGTTGGAACATTCTCTTGCTCATACCAAGAAGACGAGATATAGGCATGAGGCCCTTGGAACATAACTAGTACCTCATCTGTCTCTTGAAAAGTTCTCCATTGAGGATTTCCATATGCTAAATGCCCTGTGAGGTAATAATCATCACCTTGTTTGCTGAGAAGCAGTGGTAAATGGGTAGCAATGGGTCTACCTTTTTTTATAGAAACTATTGTAGCAAAAGCGTTTAAACGAATAAATTTTTTAATTTCCTCTAAGTCGGTTACTTTGTAATATTTAGGAATAAACATAGAAATCGCCCTCTCTCTGATTTTTTAGTGAAATGCCTTAAAACCTTTACATTTTACATCTCACAATATAGATTTAATTATAATCATTCATTGGTACCTATCAAAGTGCCAATAATGTTATTTGTAAAGGAGCCAATAAAATGATTGAAATAACACCAATTTTACATAAAGATGGTCCGCTGTATCTTCAGCTATACAAATTTATCAAAAATGAAATTCAAGTAGGGAATATTCGTGCAAATAGTAAATTGCCATCTCAACGAAACTTAGCTAAACATCTAAATATAAGTCGAAACACTGTTGACGCTGCCTATCAGCAACTTATCGCAGAGGGCTATGTTATTAGTAAAGAAAGAGATGGAATATATGTGGTGGAATTAGAAAAGGATTTCTTTCTAAAGAATAATCAAATAGATAATGATATTTTGGCAGCTAGCTCTAATCAAGAGTTAGAAGATATAAAAGTAAAATACGATTTTAATTATGGTGATATTAATTTAAAGGATTTCCCCTATAAAATATGGCGGAAATTGAGTTTACAAAGTTTAAATGAAGAACATGGTTATTTATATTTGTATGGAGATCCTCAGGGAGAGTCTGAATTAAGAAATTCAATCTCTCAATATCTTTATCAGGCTAGAGGTGTAAGTTGTTCCGCAGAGCAAATTATTGTGGGAGCTGGATTACAATATCTCACTGGACTCCTATGTAATTTGATTGGAAGAGATGTTGTCTATGGTATGGAAGATCCCGGATATTATCGGGTTCGGTATTTTTTTGAGGATAGTGGTATACATATTCAGCCAATCCCTCTTGATAATAGTGGCATTAGTGTTTATCATCTTAGAAAAAATAAAGTAAAGGCTGTCTATGTAACACCCTCTCATCAATTTCCAACAGGAATTGTTATGCCTATTGCCAGAAGGATGGAATTATTAGAATGGGCCAGAGAAGAGAACGCTTATATAATCGAGGATGATTATGATGGTGAGTTTAGATATAGTGGAAAGCCTATACCTGCTCTTCGTGGATTAGATAGCTATGAAAATGTAGTGTACATGGGGACATTTTCGAAATCATTAATTCCTTCTATTAAATTAAGCTATATGGTTTTACCAATGGGATTAATTAATCTTTATAAAAAGAACAATTTCTATGTTCAAACTGTGTCAAGGCTCCATCAGCATACTTTAAGATTATTTATGGAAAGTGGCCATTGGGAAAGGCATCTAAATAAATCAAGAAATATTTACAAGGGAAGACATCTTGCCTTATTAAATGCAATTCATCAAGTGATGAACGACGATGTCAAGGTATATGGCTCTGGTTCCGGTTTGCATATCCTTCTTGAACCGAACAATCATATGACAGAAAAACAGCTTATTCAAACGGCTCGAGAGCAAGGGGTCATCATCTATCCTACTTCAGTTTTTTATGCCAACCCTCAAAAAAATCAATCAGCTAAAGTATTACTTGGTTTTGCAAATTTAGATGAAGCTTCTATTTTTAAAGGGATTGAGCTTTTAAATATAGCGTGGTTTGAATAGTAATTGATTGTCAGTCATAATTGGGAGCTGTATCAAACAGCTCCTTACTAATCATCAAAATTCTAAACGCATGGTATGGTTCATATCTTTAAAACCATGTTTTTCATATAAAGAAATAGCACCAGTATTTTCAGCTAATACGCTGAGCTCCAAGTAATCTAAATTGCGATCTTGAGCCCAATTTTTCGCTTCTAATAGCAAAGCTGAACCAATTCCTTGATTCTGATAGGATTTTCCAACAATAACATCAGTAATAAAGGCATACTTATGTTGAACTAGACATGAATATGGGGAGGTTATTGTTTCTTGAACAAGCAGAAAGCCAGCTACATGCTTATTTATTTCAGCTATGAGAATATCTGATTCTTTTTCATTAATTGTATTTCTAATAAACTCGACATCTTGTTTTGCAGGCTTCCAATAGTTAGGTTGTAAGATAGACATTTCTAAAAATAGTTCTTGGTATAAAATTTCAATTTGTTCAATTTCATCTACTGTTGCTATCTTTATCTTCATGTTATACCTCCATTAAGTTTTTAATAACCTCAAGTAATATTTTAGATTATTGGTTGATTTATAGATATAAAATTTCAATATGGTAAGTAATTAATATAAATATTATACTCCTCAAGGTTTTGCCTACTACATAATCTCCAGTAGGATTAAATTATTTGATATTTGGTACGATATTTTATAAATGTGGATATGAAGCGATCTCAGAGGGGTTAGCACTATACCACTTCGCAAAGTAACTACACAGATTTTAAGGGACAGTGAGAGCTAATAGAGAAGAAGCGGTATAGATCAAAAACAGAATCTAGCCGCTTCTTTTTATATAACTGATATTGTTATTTTGGAAAAAATGTAAAATCAAATTAAAATGTTAAAAGTGGTGCTGCAAATGATGATTGTATTAAACTCGGAATTGAGATGCCAGGTCTCTTAACTCCTCTGCCAAGTTTGCAAGTGCATTAGCAGATGATGAAATTTCCTCCATTGATGCCATTTGTTCTTCAGTTGTAGCAGACATACTCTCTGCTCCAACAGTAGTAGATTTAGTTATGGAGTGAATTGTATTCATACTACCAACAATTTCCTGAGTTCCCGCAGCCATTTCCTCGACTGCTGCCGATACTTCTTCTACCTGTGTTGTAACACTTTGAATTGCATTTTGAATTGAAGCGAAAGTTGTACGTGTATTTTCCGTTGTTTTAATCCCTTCTGTCACTTCAGATGTTACTAACTTCATTGATTCAACAGCCCTAAGCGTATCTTTCTGTGTCTCAGAAATCAACACTTCAATTTGGTTTGAAGAAACAGCAGACTGCTCTGCTAGTTTTCTAACCTCATCTGCAACGACAGCAAAGCCTTTCCCATGCTCGCCAGCACGTGCAGCTTCAATTGCTGCGTTCAGGGCAAGAAGATTCGTTTGTTCAGCGATTGCTGTAATTGAATCAATAATTTGACCAATTTTATTTGAACGTTGTCCTAACAAGTCCACAATTTCAGATAACCCTTTTACACGATCTGTGATGTCCATCATTTGTTGATTCATTTGATTCGCGGCATCTATACCATTTATTACCAGGGATAATGAATCCCCTGAAAGTTCACTTACAGCTTGAGCATTTCCAGCCACTTGTTGAACACCTGTTGACAGTTCATTGACGGTATTGAATGTGTTAGAAACATTATTGAGTTGCTCTACTGATCCTTGAGCGATGGTTTCCATTGTATTTGCAACCAATTCTGTTGCTTTTGAAGTTTCTGCTGCATTAACATTCAATTCTTCAGATGCTGCAGCGACATGATTAGCAGTTTCAGTGACTTTCGTTACTGTATTATTAATATTATTTATCATTGTATTGAAAGATTGGGTTAATTGACCGATTTCATCCTTTGATGAATAGGTACCCTCCACAGTCAAATCGCCATCGCCAACCTTTAACATATTAGCCTGCAATTCTTTAACTGGACTTACAATTAATCGTGCAATCCATGTTGCCAATGTAATAAAGAAAATAACGGCCAAAACAGAGAGAATGATAGTCATCATCATAGTAGTGAATAGACTTTGTTCATTTTCTTTATTAAGCTTATCGGCATCCTCAGAACATAGAGTCATAAGATTGCGTGCATCATTTGCCATATTCTCACTAAAATTAGCTAAGGTTGTAATGAACATAGAATAGGCTTCGATGTTTTTGTTCTGACCAGCCAAATCAATAACTTCTTCCATGGCATTAAAATAACCATCGACATTGAATTTAAGAGATTCTAACAGTTTTTGTTCAGCTTCATTTCCATTGTAAGAGGCCTCGAATTTCACGATTGAGTCTTTAATAGTTTCAGACCTCTTTGAGATGTTTGTTTGTAGGTCGGCATTACGATTTGCATCCGTTGTAATCATGAGCTCTAAAACGAAAGAACCCATCGCACGAATGTCAGTTCGAATTTCACCTATGTATTGAATTGGCAAAAGTGACTCGTTGTACATCTTGCTGGATTTATCCGCCATATCCTTTATGTAGAAAAAACCAACTCCTGAAATAAGTAGCAGAAAAATAACAGCAGATGTAATAAGTGTTAGCATTTTCTTTCCAATTGATAAGTTTTTCAAAAATTTATCCTCCTATAGGCCCAACTATCTTCAAAAATTATTGTGAAAAAAAAGTATAACTTTGAATATATTGAGTAAATCTGATTTAGTAATAATATACTACATCTAAATCTATTATAAGAGAAGAGTATATTGCGAAATTTTTATTACGAAAATTAAGGATTACTGGCAATGATGTTTACTGAAGGAAAGAAAGCCTTAATTGGAATTGAAAAACTAAACAAAATACAAACTATGTATTTCTAGATTCGTTAGAAAAATAATAATAAAGAGGGGATGTTCGGAAAGGTTGCTTCTTCGATTTAGATAGTAAAAAAACAAAATCTGGTCTTATAATGAAGAAAGGAATTGAATAGAATAGAATAGGTGATTATGTAGTAAAAATAGAGCAATTTAATATTGATTTTAATTGTAATAAAATGACTCCTATTAAGCAAAAACACTTTCTATAACATACTTAATTTTAATCGCTTAAACAAGTGATAGCTAGGCTGTATTCGTTTTTTTGCTATGCCTAGCTTATGTTAGTTTGACTTCATATTGACATATTTACTTTATTTTGAGGCGACAGTTTTGTAGTAACATGATGATATTAGTTATAGGGGGTATACCATGCCTGATTTTTTGCTTGTGCTTTTCTTATTTAACCTATCTTTATTTCTTTTGCATGAAATGGATGCCATAAAGCGCTCAGAATGGCGATTGTTTATTGTACTGAAAGATATGGAGGACTCTAAAGCATATAAAGTTTTCACGTTTCTTCATCTTTTTTTATATGTAATAATATTTTCTTTACTATTCAGCGAGTATCAGATAATTGTGTTTTGGTTCCTAGATTTATTCCTTATTATCCATGCAATCTTACATTTATTTTTCGAAAAACACCCTCGAAATGAATTTAAAAATACATTTTCAAGAGCCATAATTTATCCAATGGGGATTCTTGCAGTTGTACATTTCTTGTTTTTAATTAATAGGTAATTTTTTAAAAAGTCACATCTTACTTGGTGTGGTTTTTTATAACTTTAAAAGGGAGAAAGAAATCGAAAGTAGACGTACTTGGAGGTAAGGGAATCTTACATGCTTCTTAATGTCAATTGGCAAGCATCTGAAATTATTGAGCACAACCTAATCAAGAGGTTTCTTTTAAATATGCTTTGACAGGAATATTCCCTATGGGTTATATTAATAACAGGTGATAATGCCTGTGCGATGTAGATGATATTATACAGGCGACCATCATATGACGAGGTGAGTAACATGTCAGGGAAAATTCCAGGCGTAAATATATCGACATTAAGCGCTTTGTCTGAAACAAACCGTATAAATATTGTCGAACTCTTGCGCCAGGGTCCTCTAACCGTGGGTGAAATCGCCGACCAGCTGGAATTGAGGCAGCCCCAAACTTCAAAGCATCTAAAGGTTCTTAGTGATAATGGGATTGTGGAGGTGCAGGCTGAAGCTAACCGCCGAATCTACAAGCTCCGACCTGAGCCATTCCAAGAGCTGGATTCATGGATACAGTCCTTCCAGTGTGTAATGCAGGAAAGATACGATAACCTAGATGCATATTTGAAGGAATTGCAGAAAAAAAGATCATAAAACCATTTCATGATTAAAGGAGGAAGTGCAATGTCAAACAATTCAATGGTATCTAGGGTAGAAAATGATTGTGTACTTATACTAGAGCGCGTTTTTGATGCTCCACGTGATTTCTTATTCAAAATGTTTAAAGAGCCAGAGCACCTGAAACGCTGGTGGGGGCCAAAGGGATGGGAAGTTCCAGTTTGCACCGTTGATTTCCGTCCAGGAGGCGTTTGGCACTACTGCATGAAATGTGTTGATCCAAACCAAGGTCAATTTTTTGGTATGGAATCGTGGGGCAAAGGGATTTATAAGGAGATTATTGAGCCAGAGAAAATTAGCTATACTGATTACTTTTCAGATGCTGAAGGAAATTTGAATGATTCCATGCCATCGACAGAGATGACAATGGAATTCATCGATTTTAATGGCAAGACTAAGCTGATAAACCGTGCAGAATACGTGTCTGCCGAGGCACTTAAGACTGTTATGGATATGGGCATGTTACAAGGAATTACAGAAACTTGGGATCGTTTGGATGAGATTATTCAGTCACTGAAGTAAATTATCAAAAAAATGTAGCCTGAAAATTTTAATGTTTTTGCATAAAAGATTTCGATAAATTATAATTTTGCAGGTAATTTAAAACACTTTGCAGTAAGTAAATAGAAAAAATAAATTTACGAGTGCGATGCTTGAATAAAAGCATCGCCTTTTATAGTTAGATAATCACCTGTATTAGAACCTCTCAGGTTTATCAAGGCATTCAAATTCTATTATGTACTATCTTTTACTAATAAAGTAGAAAATTGATGATTATCAAAGAAAAAAGGAAACCACTAGTTATCTGGTTTCCTTTGATAGATATTTTAAACAAAGCAAGCGAGAGTAGTTTTATCACTATTAGGAGTACTAATTCCAAGTAGCCAATCATCTATCAACGCTAAGTGTTTATCTAAAACTTTATCAGAGTATCTACTCCATAACTCTTTTGTAAATCTAATGTGGGTTTCGTTTAGAGTGAAATCAACCTGTCTTACGGTATTTTTACCACCACTATAAAGCATTGTAACTGAACTTGAATAAATACAAAATTCAATTTCTTCATCTTTGCACACAATAATATTTTGAGCAAATATATTTTCTGTATTGGCTTTATTAGATCTTGAAGAGGCAGCTTCTGCTAAAGCTTGTAAACTATTTTTAATTTTCTCTTTATCTTTTTCTGTGATGCCATCATACAAATTACTGATTTCATCAATGGCTGTCTTCCAGCTAGAAGTTCGTTTTGTGTATTTTTTTTCATAGTTGCTTTTTAAGTGCATTAAAGGATTTTGCAACACCTTCGTAATATATTGGTTGTATGCAATAACTCTTGCTTTTTTAGTTTCATCATTTTCTTGATCAGTGGGCAAAGCCGGGTTGTAATTGGAAACTATTCTTGCAATATCAAGTATAGTTGTTAATCCAACAATCGGACTTACTTGAGCAGATTCTTTGACCTCATTACTAAAACGACCGTATGTTTGCAGTGCATTTTTTACATTATTATTGGCATCGATAGCTTCGTTTTGTGTGTTACCAATAATTAAACCTCCACTTATAGTATCTTGGACAGGTGCTGCATCTAGTAGAGAGGAAGTAAGGTCGAAAGAAAGTGGTGTTTGAATATTTTGATGAAGGGAAACATCATTTACTGTTAACCAGCTTTCCATCTGTAAATCTTGATTTGACATAATATAAGCCTCCTAAAAAAATTGTTTTTGGAATTAACAAAACCATATTTATAAATTCCATAATTGGTAATATAAACTATTAAGGTTAAAATTAGGTTAAAAAATTCAAAAAATAAAAAATTTATTTACATAGTGTTGAAAAACTAAATG
>NZ_DKJS01000063.1:0-46762 GCF_002455205.1 Lysinibacillus sp. UBA6686
CAAGAGAAAGTCGCTCAGGTGCTATAGAAAAGGCCCGTGTCCAAGAGAGGGTCGCTCAGGTATCACCGAAAAGTGCTCGAGTTCAAGAAAAAGTCGCTCAGGTGATGACGAAAAGCGCCTGGGTCCAAGAAAGTCGCTCAGGTACCATCGAAAAGCGCTCGGGTCCAAGAGAAAGTCGCTCAGGTACCACCGAAAACTGCCCTTATCCCCATAAAAGCCACTCAAATCCATGCCACTCTTCTAAATTTAAAACAGAATACTTAAAAAAGAATAATAAAAAAGTTTGTGAAAAAATGTGGAGAAAATGTGACAAAACCAGATTTCGTAATGGATGCGCTTACATAAGTTTGTGAAAAATTTCTCATTTACATAAGAAAAATACTATGTGAATAGTTGAACAGGTTTAATCGCGGTATAAATACATTTAATAAAAAGGTACCCCACACATTAATTATTTAAAAATAATTAATTGTGAAATTAATAACAAGATTAAATAGTGTGACAAATGATAGTAAGTCTTTCTGTTTCAAAGAAATTTCGAAATTGACAGAAAATTTCGTTGACTATATTTTCACAAAGTATTATGATTCTGAAATATAATAAAAATTCACAGGGAAAAGGTTGGGATAGAATGGATGTTATGAAAAAGGCGTTAGAAATGCATGCACACTATAATGGAAAATTAGAGGTTATTTCAAAGGTGCCTGTACAGGATTCCTATGATCTAAGTTTGGCGTATTCTCCAGGAGTTGCTGCACCATGCGTAGAGATTGAGAGAAATCCTTCACTTGTTTACGACTATACAATGAAGGGGAATATGGTAGCGATTGTGTCAGATGGGACGGCGGTTTTAGGGTTAGGGGACATTGGTCCAAAGGCGGCATTACCAGTAATGGAAGGGAAGGCGATTTTATTAAAGCGTTTTGCCAATGTTGATGCTTTTCCTATATGTTTAGATACGAAAAATACGGATGAAATCGTCAGCATTGTGAAGGCGCTTGCTCCAACCTTTGGTGCTGTTAACTTAGAAGATATTTCGGCACCAAGATGTTTTGAAATTGAGGATCGTCTACGTCAAGAATGTGACATTCCGGTGTTCCACGATGATCAGCATGGAACGGCCATCGTTGTAGGAGCGGGGATGATTAATGCCAACCGAATTGTAAAGAAAGATGTAGCCACAATGAAGGTTGTTATTAACGGTGCAGGGGCAGCGGGCATTGCAATTTTGCGTATTCTTGTGCAAATGGGCTATAAAAATATTTATATGTGTGATACAAAAGGAATTATTTATGAAGGACGCGTTGAAGGCATGAATCCAATTAAGGAAACGGTTGCTCATTTAACGAATCCTCAAAAAATACATGGTACTTTGGATGATGCGCTGGTTGATGCAGATGTCTTTATAGGTGTATCTGTTGCTAACTTGTTAACAGAAGCTCATATTAATTCAATGAATGATGATCCCGTGGTATTTGCACTAGCGAATCCAAATCCAGAAATTACGTATGAGAATGCGAAGGCGTGGGGTGTACGTGTTATGGGAACAGGACGCTCTGATTATCCAAACCAAATTAACAATGTACTTGCTTTCCCTGGGATTTTCAGAGGAGCCTTAGATGTACGTGCAACAGATATTAATGAGGCAATGAAGCTAGCCGCAGTAGAGGCGATTGCATCTCTTGTAAGTGATGAAGACTTACATGAAGAATATATTGTCCCAAAATCCTTAGACGATCGTGTTGTTGAAACTGTATCGCGTGCAGTAAGTGGTGCTGCTGTAGAATCTGGCGTATCTGAGCTATTCCAACAAAATACAGTGCTTACCGTGTAACAACTTTGAAGCAGATGTAGGAAAACAATACGTTTTTCACATCTGTTTTTTTCGTTTGTGGAATATGCGTAGAATTCGCTCGAAAAATGTTGTTATTTGTCTTTTGATGTAATAAAATATGAGTATATTGTAATGATTCATAGTTATGTTTTGAAAGTATAAAATATTTATTTATTTTAAAATTTAATAAAAAATAGGTCTTTAGTCTTTTGATAAGGAGAGTGGTTTATTGATATGAAATTCAAATCTATTAAAACAAAACTAATTGCTTTTTCTTTACTTCTTTTAATGATTCCTTTAGTTGTTTTAGGCTTTTTCAGCTATCAACAAAGTAAGACCAATCTGGAAATGGTTGGGAAAGAAAACTTGAAAAATAGTGTAGAAATGACAATAGTGATGATTGAGCAATTAAATAAAGAGGTGCAGGCAGGGAAAATACCGTTAACAGAAGCGCAAGAAAAAGTGAAAGTAGCAATTTTGGGTGAGAAAGATGCCGAAGGAAAGCGGCCAATAAATAAAAACATCAAATTAGGTGAAAACGGTTATATTTTTATTGTTGACCAAGAGGGAAAATCAATTGCCCATCCCAGTATAGAAGGCTCAAATGTGTGGGAAGAGCAGGATAGTAATGGCGTAAAATATATTCAAGATGCAATTAAAGTTGGCAATAATGGTGGAGGCTTTGTTACATATGACTGGAAAATGCCCGATTCAGATAAACTAGAGCAGAAAGAAATATATGCCGAAACAGAACCGAATTGGGGTTGGACGATTAGTGCTAGTACATATTTAATCGAATTTAATAAACCTGCAGATAGTATTTTAACAATAACATTAGTGGTTATCGGTATTGCAATTGTTGTTGGTATTTTCGTAATTTGGATGTACGCAAGTAGCATGACTAGGCCTATTAATCGAGTAGCTGAAGCGATGGAACTTTTTGCAGAAGGAGATTTATCTCAAGAGCTGATGACAATTAAATCCAAAGATGAGATTGGAAAATTAGCGAGTGCCATGAATCAAATGCAACTAAAGCTAAAGGATATGATTCATCATATTTATCAAGCTTCAGATATGATTAACCATTCCAGTCAAGAATTAACGCAATCTGCAACAGAAGTAAAGGTGGGAACCGAGCAGGTAGCAATAACGATGCATGAATTGGCATCTGGTGCAGAGGGACAAGCTCACCATGCCAATGAACTAACATCATTGATGGAACGTTTCACCTCAGATTTATTGGAAACGAATCGACATGGTGGACACATACACCAATCTTCTGTTGATGTGTTGGCACTAACCGAAGAGGGAAATCAATTGATGGCGACTTCTAATAATCAGATGGTTAAAATAGATAGCATTGTGCAAAACGCTGTGGTGAGAGTAAAAAAACTTGATGCTCAAGCGCAAGAAATTTCAAAATTAGTCGTTGTTATTAAAGATATTGCGGATCAAACTAATTTATTAGCGTTAAATGCTGCAATTGAAGCAGCGAGAGCTGGTGAGCATGGAAAAGGATTTGCAGTGGTTGCAGATGAGGTTAGAAAATTAGCAGAGCAAGTAGCGTTTTCCGTGAACGATATTACAGGTATTGTCACAAATATTCAGCAAGATTTTGATGTTGTAACATCTTCTTTAGAGGGTGGTTACCAAGAGGTACAAGCTGGAACAAATCAAATAAAAGCTACAAGTGAAACGTTTAACACAATCAGTGAATCCATCAATGAAGTAGTTGAAAGTGTTAAATTAATCTCAATAAATTTATCGGCCGTATCAGAAGATGGTCAAAAAATGAATAGCGCTATACAGGAAATTGCTGCAGTAGCAGAGGAATCAGCGGCTGGTGTTGAGCAAACAACTGCGACAACAGAGCAGACAAGTAGTTCGATGGAAGAAATGACAGGAAAATCTGAGCAATTATCGGAATTAGCCTTAAAATTGAAGGGCTTAGTTTCACAATTTAAACTTTAAAGCAAAAATCCCCCACTCTTAAGTAGAGAGGGGGGATTTTTTTACATCATGCCAACACCAATGATGCCAATCAGGATGATAAAGAAAAGTACAAAGAAAATGACAAATAAAATAATTGATGGAATTAAAATTGTAAAGAAGGCCATCCAATTTGAGATTTGATGTGCCTCTGCCACAGCGCCTACACTAATCACGAATGACCAAATGAAAACCACAAACGACACTAACGTTGTTGGCCAGAAAATCCAAGGAAGGGTGCCTATGAAATTTGGATCCATTAAGGACTCAGGTGAAGTGAATAGCCAAACAATATAAAATGGAATAAGAACAATAAAAGGTATGGCTGTTAGGCTCAAGCTTCTGAATAAATCAGAGATTGTACCAGTTCCTTTGAAAAGCTTACCAAATAACCATGTTAAAAGGGCAGAGAATCCTGTTCCAATAATACCTGCAATGGGCGCGAAAATCACACATAATAACAACAGTAACCAAGGAGAAAAATCTGGAATGAATTCTTGATCGATCAGCCCTGATAGTAACGAACCAATATAACCAATGGAAAGAATCAGAATGGCATAGCCAGTTGTTTTTTCCTCAATCATATAACGGGCTGTTTGCTTTGGATGGAGCCAAACAGATAGAAATGGATTAAGTTTCGGCCTTTCCTGTTGTGTGTCATTATAATTTTCCATTAAACTACCTCCAAATAAATTAATAATATACTTCATACAAATGAGAGCGATAAAACTTGAAATAAATGATTCTATACAATATACGGATGGATTGGTGAAAAGTTTCGTCTAATAAAAAAATTGTTCAGAAGTACGGAAATACTTACTGAACAAATTAAAATGCGATATGAACATCCCTTCCAATTTGAAGGAAATAAATGACTAGTCAGCTAGCATAATTTTTTCAAGCTCTAACGGCTCAATGTATTGTTCGCCTTTGTAAGCGCGCATATTGCCACCAGAAATTTCATCAATTAATAAAATTTCATTGGTTTTTGCATCACGGCCAAATTCTAATTTAATATCATAAAGTGTTAATTCCTTTTTTGCAAGCTCAGTAGCAACAAATTTAGCAATTTCAATTGTACGTTGCTTTAAAATAGCATATTCTTCGTGTGTTAACAGGTTTAACATAGCTAAAGCATCTTCAGAAATAGGAGGATCAAGTCGATCGTCATCTTTTATTGTTACTTCTACAAAGGAATCTAAATCTTGTCCTTCCTGTGCGTAAGCGCCATAGCGACGTAAGAAAGAACCAACAGCTTTAAAGCGGCAAATAACCTCTAAGCCTTTCCCAAAAACCGTTGCAGGCTTTACAGTCATTGTGGCATCGTCAAAATTTGCATCTACGTAGTGAGTTGGAACACCTTGTTCATTTAGCTTTGAGTAGAAATAAGAAGTTAGGCGAAGACCAGCAAGACCAGCACCGTCAATTGTTAATCCTACAGTATTAGCACCTGGATCAAATACGCCATTTTCTCCAGTTACATCATCTTTGAATTTCAATAAGTAATGACCATCTTCTAATTTGAATACATTTTTCGTTTTACCTGTATACAATAATTCCACAAAAAAACCTCCAATATTTCATAGTACCCTATTAGTATAACACGAATATTTTAATAAATTAATATTAAAATCGTTCGTTTAAGTACTTTATTTTTGTGATTATTTCACTTTTAGCTACTAAAAAATAAGATGATAACGAATGTTCGTCATCATCTTGAATAAAATAAGAAAATTCTAAATTTAAAGCATGGTTAACTCTTCTATTATCAGAGCTATTTTAATTTAGTTAAAAAAGAATATTATTAATAAACGCCCTCAGAAAGCATACCATTTGCTACTTTGATAAAGCCAGCAATGTTTGCCCCAATTACAAGGTTTCCAGGATAGCCGTATTTTTCAGCTGCTGCTTTACTATCTGCATAAATATCTTTCATAATTTGATGTAATTTCGCATCTACTTTTTCAAATGACCAGAATACACGACTTGAATCTTGTGCCATTTCAAGAGCAGATACAGCAACACCGCCTGCATTTGCAGCCTTTGCAGGTCCGAATAAAACACCTGCATTTAAGAATTCGTTAATCGCTTCAAGGTCAGATGGCATGTTTGCGCCCTCACCAATTGCTTTGACACCATTAGAAATTAATGTACGCGCTGATTCACCGTTAATTTCGTTTTGAGTAGCACATGGAAGCGCAATATCACATGGAATTGACCAAATACCTGTGCAACCTTCAGTAAATGTAGCATTTGGACGGTAGTTTACGTAAGTTGAAATACGGTCACCTTTTACTTCTTTAATTTCCTTAATCGCATCAAGATCTAGACCTTCTGGATCATACACATAGCCTGAAGAATCTGAGCAAGCAACCACTTTCGCACCATATTGTTGTGCTTTTTCAATCGCATAAGTTGATACATTTCCTGAACCAGAAACAATGACTGTTTTACCCTCAAAAGAATCATTTGCATCTTTTAGCATTTCCTTAACAAAGTACACAGTTCCGTATCCAGTTGCCTCTTTACGAGCTAAAGAACCACCGTAGCCTGGCGTTTTACCAGTTAACACACCAGATTCGTTTGCTTTTGTTAAACGCTTATATTGACCCCATAAATACCCAACTTCACGAGCACCTACACCGATATCACCAGCAGGAACATCGACATCTGGACCAATATGACGGTATAATTCAGTCATGAATGCTTGACAGAAACGCATGATTTCTGAATCTGATTTACCTTTTGGATCGAAGTTTGAGCCACCTTTACCACCGCCGATTGGCTGGCCTGTTAAAGCATTTTTAAAGATTTGTTCAAAACCTAAAAACTTAATGATTGATTCGTTAACAGAAGGATGGAAACGAAGTCCGCCTTTGTATGGTCCCATTACGTTGCTGTATTGAACACGATAACCACGATTTACTTGTACTTGATTATTATCATCTTGCCAAGCAACACGGAAGGAAATGATACGATCTGGCTCAACGATACGTGATAAAATATTGGCTTTTATATATTCAGGGTGTTGTGCAAATACAGGCACTAATGAAATGAAAATTTCTTCAGCTGCTTGTAAGAACTCCGCTTGATGACTATTTTGTTGTTTTAGTTGCTCGAATACACCATCGACGTATTCTTTTGCTAATTGTTCGTTGCTAACAGTTGTAGTTGTCATAATGAAAACCTCCAATTATTTGATAGGTGTATCGTATATCTATTTTTCACACTATTCAATAAAATACTTTTTCCAACAGTCTAAAGTTTGTGAAAAATTGAGCAAGAGGGGTCGTGAAATTATTATATCGAAATAATTATTGGATCAGTGATTCATCTAATTAAGAGAAGGGATTGATGCCTTATTGTGAAGGTTCTAATTGACGCTGATGCCTGTCCAGTAGTGGATTTAGCGTTATCTATATCATCTGAGTTTGAGATTGAAACTATCTTATTTTGCGATACATCCCACCGTATTGAACGTGATAATGTAATAACAATAATTGTTCCTAAAGGTCCAGATTCGGTTGATTTCACGCTAGTGAATGCGCTTTCAAAACACGATATTGTCATTACACAGGATTATGGTTTAGCAGCAATGGTTTTGGCAAGGGGAGGGTATCCAATTGATCAAAATGGACGGGAAATGTCCAATGAAAATATCGAACGTTTGCTCGAAATGAGACATGTTGGACAGAAAATTAGACGTGCAGGTGGACGCACAAAGGGACCTAAAAAAAGAACACAAGAAAACAATATTTCGTTCAAAATGAAATTTCGACAAATTTGTGAACGAGCAATTTTAGCGAAAAAAATGGAGGAATCTGAAGGTGAAAAATGAACTTAAACACGAACTATTTCATCAATTTCCAATACTAAAAGAGCTAGCAAATAAGCATACTGTGCTTTGGGAAAATACAAAATGGCAAAAAGAGACGACAACCAATCTTTTTTCGATGCAGGAAGTAGATGAAGCAGAAGAAACACTTACACGCTTTTCCTCTTATTTAAAAGTAGCATTCCCAGAGCTTTTGGAAAGTCAAGGATTCATTGAATCGACTATTCAGGATATACCATTGATAAAGAAAGCTCTCGAAAGGAAATTTGATGTTTCAATACCTGGTCAATTTATCTTAAAATGCGATCATGCCTTGCCAATCTCAGGTTCAATTAAGGCTCGTGGAGGTATTTTTGAAGTATTAAGGCATGCAGAGCGACTAGCTATTGCCAGTGGAAAGCTAAAAAAGAAGGATAATTATGAGGTGTTGGGAACGAAGGACTTCCAAGCATTTTTCCAGCAGTATACAATTGCAGTTGGCTCTACTGGTAATCTAGGATTAAGCATCGGCATTATGGGCAAGAAACTCGGCTTTAATGTCGTAGTACATATGTCGAGTGACGCAAAGGAATGGAAGAAAGCATTGCTGCGTGAAAAGGGTGCGACTGTCATCGAATATGAGGCTGACTACAGTGTGGCTGTGGAGCAAGGTCGTCGAGAGGCTGAGCAAGACCCATTCTGTCATTTTATTGATGATGAAAATTCAAAGGATCTTTTTGCTGGCTATGCGGTGGCAGCAAAAAGACTAAAGCACCAGTTTGAAAAGACGAACATTATAGTGGATGAAACACATCCATTGTTCGTGTATTTACCGTGTGGGGTTGGTGGTGGACCCGGTGGCGTTGCATATGGACTTCGAGAGCTTTTTGGAGAGCATGTGCATATTTTCTTTGCAGAGCCAGTTGCGTCTCCTTGCATGACAATCGGTTTAATGACAGGACTACACGATGCAATCAGTGTAGAGGATATTGGTCTTGACAATAAAACAGAAGCAGATGGTTTAGCTGTTGGTCGTGCGTCAAAGTTTGTTGGCAAGGTGATGGAAACGTATATCAGTGGTTGTTACACGGTGACAGATGAACAGTTGTTAACATCACTAGGTTTGACAATGGACAGCGAAGGGATATTTTTGGAGCCATCTGCACATGCAGGGATGTTTGGACCGATACAGTTAATGAAAAACGGGCAAAATTATTTGAAAAAGCATCATTTAACAGACAGAATGGAGCAAGCTACGCATATTGTTTGGGCGACAGGTGGGAGTATGGTGCCAAAAGAGATGCGTGAAGAGTATTTAAAAAAGGTATGAAGGTTGGTTTAATAGCTTCATTTAAAATATATTACCAGGGAGATTGCTGTTAGCAGGAACAATGTTAATTTACAAAATGAGATATCTGTAGCCTTGGTAAAAGGTTGTTCGATTATAATATAGTTTGATAAAAATCACCTCTTTTGCCTAGAGGTGATTTTTGATATTTATGTATACAAATGGAAGAGTATCGCTTGCTTGAAAAGAGAGAGCATAACATAAATATAAAATAGTATTCCCATTCATTTTGTAATTAATATTTTACTTGTAGATGTTATTTTTACTTCATTATTCAAATCTCGAAAATGAAGTTAACATTGCTACTTGTTGAGCGTACTTTAATGTCATTTTGAATTCATTCCTTTCACAGAAACAACAATTACTTCTTTCTCTCCTGCTGAATAGCCTGCAAGCACATTTATGCTAAAAATAAACTATGGTTGTATGTTTATTCATTTTCCATCCTCCTTAAACCTAAAGGTCAGCCTCAAAATTTGGTGTAATGGAATGTTTAATTACTTGAAAGTGACCTTACGTCATCTTTTATACTGATAAAGAGCAGCATTTACTTTAACACTAATTTAAAAGGGGAATCCTAAGATGAAGAAAGACGATATAATTATTTATGCTTTTGTTATTATTGGAGCTGGAGTAGGTTTATTTTTTAATAATGCTTTTCCAGGGGTGCTAATTGGCTTGGGAATTGGTTATGTGTTTAAAATCATGTTTTTTAATAATACAGATGAATAAGAAAGTAGGGTATGGGCTTGTTTCATATTAATGAATTTAAAAAGTTAAGTAGTGTATCAGTTAGAACCTTGAGATATTACGATAAAATTGGACTTCTGAAACCAGTATCAAAAACTGAAGGGGGTCATCGGTTATATACAAATAATGAGTTGAAGAAACTTCAGCAAATACAATTCCTAAAAACTATAGGATTTCAATTAAACGAGATCAAAATAATGTTAGAGTCCGAAGAATGGGACTGGTCTAATAGTCTAATGACACAACTATCTTATGTGATAAAAGAAAAGGACCGTCTTTCAAAGATAGAAATTAGTTTAAGGGAGCTAATAAACGGTATAGCGATTGATGGAGAAGAATTTAAAATTAAAAAAATCATTGATTTATATAATAATAAGGATGCTAAAGAAGCATTAAATTATAATCTAGTTGAATTAAATATTAAAAACACGGAAGTACTAGAAAAACTTCCTAACATGGCTAGTAGTGATCCGGACTCTTTAGAGTGGATTGCTTTAGTGGGGCAATTAAAAAAATATATGCATCTGGGTTATTGTCATTCACGAATACAAAATATTATTGAAAGAATGGACGTAAAAAAAAGTGAGGACTTTAATGATGAAGATGTTTTTTTAGATAAACTATGGGACATTAGAATGTCACCTGAGGAATCAAAAAAGTATAGCCTATATCCAATTGATCAAGAGGTCCTTACTTTTTTGGAAAAGGCATATATTCATTATCTCGATAATAAATCATAGTTATTTGAACACAGACGGAGGGAAAGATGGGAACTGATATATTAATTTATTTGGGCGGCTTAGCTCTTTTAGATATGTTAAGCCCTACAATTATTGGTGTTACTTTATTTCTGGTTTTAACAGATAATAAAAATTTAACATCAAGATTATTGACATATCTATTTACGGTTGTGCTATTGTATTTTTCATTAGGTATCATTATGATGTTAGGTCTAAATTTTATTATAGAAGCATTCTCAACTATTTTTAAAAATAAACTATTTAGCTGGATAATTTTCATCACAGGGGTGATATTATTTACTGCTAGCTTTTTTATCCCCACAAATAAAAAAAGTAATATTCCAAAGCCTAAAACACAAAGCTTATTCTCAATTATTATTATTGGTGTGACGACATTTATCATTGAGGCAGGCATGGCCTTACCGTATTTTGCCGCTATTGGTTTATTAACTACAATAGATATCCCTTTTTATCAAAGGATTTCAACTATAGCAGTATACAATATTATAATGGTTCTACCAGCTCTGCTTATATTTTTAGGATATAAAGTGTTTGGAAAATTGATAAACCCTACCTTAGTTAAACTTCGGAACAAAATAGCAAGCAGTTCAAGTTCTGCCCTATCCTGGATTATATGTATAGTTGGGGTAATATTAATATTTTACACTTTAGATTATCTATAATTTGTGAATGGAAGTATTGTTATTGAGTATTGAATAACACGTTTAACAGAATACAATTTTGAACTTTATGTAGGATAAATATCCAAATAAAAAGCCTGGAAATAGAATTCCAGGCTTGATTCTCACTTACTTTAAATGCTCCATGACACACTGCCTCGCTTCCGCAAATGGGTCTTAAAATTTTTAAGACTGTGCTTTAGCTATATTCAGTTCTGAATGGTCCTTCTGAGTTTTCAATCCATCCCACTCATCGGGTTAACCCTCCTAGTCATTGGATTTGAAGTGAAATCTTAAATAGTTTGAGTTAATTATTATTTTCTATACACATTATTTTAAAATTAATTTTTTATAATTTATCGTTGAAGCTGTTTTTGCTGAGCTGCTAAAAAAACTTCGTGAGCTGCGCGTACTCCGGCACCTGGCTCAAAGTCATAGGAGAAGTCTTGTAGTGCCGCCTCCATTAATGAAACAGCTTGTAAAATATCGCTTGGGAAGCAATAGCCCATATGACCAAATCTGAAAATCTTCCCTTGTAAGTGGCCAAGTCCACCAGCGAAATCTAAATGATAGCGTTGTTTTAAATGTGTTAGGAGTTCACCAAGGTCTATTCCTTTTGGTGCCAAAATGGCTGTAATAGTTGGTGAGGCATATTCATCTTCAGTTAACAGTTCAATAGTTAGTGCCCTCATCGCATTTCGCACCATATTTTTCATTAATTCATGACGTGCTACGGTTTTATGAAAGCCGCCTTCTTGCTCTATTAGTTTGCATACCTCATGTAGACCATAGATAAGTGTGATCGTTGGTGTGTTTGGTGTCATCCCTTTTTCTGCCCAGTTGCGATAGCTCAATAAATTTAAGTAATAAGATGGTGCTTTATTTTCCTCAATAACTTTCCATGCTCTGTCACTGACGCTGACAAGTGAAAGTCCTGGCGGTAGCATCAAAGCCTTTTGAGAGCCTGTAACAAGAATATCGACACCCCACGCATCCATTTCAGCAGGTGCTCCACCAATGCAGCTTACTCCATCTACAATAACTAAAGCATCTGTTTCTTCTCGAACAACTTGTGCCAGTTCAGCGACAGGGTTCAAGATACCTGTAGAAGTTTCATTATAGGTTACAAAAACAGCTTTAATAGCTTGTAAGGGCTGTAAAAATACTCGTAGCTCATCCGCTGTACAAGCTTGTCCCCATTCTTTTTCAAGCTTATGTACGTTAAAGCCATATTTTTCACAAATTGAAACAAAATAATCACCAAATGCTCCAACTGTCACAACAACAACGTCTTCACCNNGAAACAGTATTCACCGCAGCTGCTTCCAAAGCGGCTGTACCACCTGAAGGAAGTAATAAAATATCTTGTTTTGTCCCGAATACTGGCTTTACTAATTCAGTCGTTTCACGGTAAAGCTCCACAAATTCTGTGCTTCGATGGCTAAAAATATCCTGATTCATTGCAAGCTGAACCTTTTTTGGAATAGGTGTAGGTCCAGGATGTCTTAAAATATTTTCATACACATTCATCAATCCCCTTTTTCGTAAAATAAGAAATTCTAAATTTTCTAACTATAATATAGCATATTATTCTGCTAGCTAACTCCTTTTTCGAAAAAATAATGGTAGAGAATAGAAAAAGAAATTATTTAAGGAAATATGGTAATATTTAAATAAAAAGGGGATGAGCTTATGAAGGTAAAAATTCACTTTCCATTTGTATATTTTTTAATTGAATCCAATATAGTTGCTGTTTATAAAATCAAATCACTTGAATATGTCAATTTAACAGATGTAATTAATATAGATGAATGGGAGGCTTATGAACTACAGCATTCTCATCAATTTGAAGTGTTTAATCATGATAAGAGTAGACCCTCAGAGAATCTTTGGAGTTTCTATCTTGAGCAAGAGCAACTTTATACTATCGTAGAAATTATAAACGATGCCATTCAACAGCAACGTACAGCATCACACTATGAATCCATAATGCCTTCTTCTCAGATGGTTCATATTGCTTGCTCAGAATCAGCGGCAGGTTCACTAAGGGTGGCACTTGTTTCCACAAGGCATATTATTGCATTTTCTGATGATCTCTCAATCGGTCCAGTGTGTCAGTTAGAAGCCAAGTTAGGGCAAGCTTTCCGTAAAGAATGGCTATATGAAAATATTAATGATGAGCAGGATGATCATGGTGAATATAATAAATTTGTAAATACTTTGCGTGAAATAGACGATATTCCTATTCATATTCCTATTTACATTTGGGTTGGAAACAATGCGAATGAACAGTGTCTTTTACGATTCTTTCTTTATTTATTAAACAATAAAGTAAACGAAATCTATCTAATGCAAACCTCTGAGCACAATAAATATGGATATACAGGGCATCTTTCATCACTGCAATTAAGCCAGCTCTTTATGAATAGTGAAAACAAGCCTTTAACTATTCAGGAGAGACGATCTCTTCAAAAAGAATGGAAACATTTATCACAAACGAGGAATGTATTGCGACGATGGGTGAATGGGGAAATAATAAGTGTATCAGAGGATTATTTTGATGCATTGATTATAAATACGATCACGAAACTACATAAGGAACAAACAATGAAGGATTTTATTAAGACAGGAATTGTAATTGCAGAATTGATATCTCAGATGGACGAGTGTCCGAATCTCTTCTATTTAGAGTATAGAATTCGATTTTTAGTTTATAATGGAGTCCTTGCATTAAAAGGCATTCCCAAATCTATGAGACATTATAGTGTGAAACTGCGTGATTAATAAAAACCTCTTTTGTCAGGTGACAAAAAGAGGTTTCTCTTGTGCTAGGCAACGAAAGGTCTGTTCATACGCATTAAACCATAAATCATAAAGAATATTCCACCTGTTAAAAGTGTGAGAATAATGTATAGGACAGCCTTCCCAGCTTCGCCAGTCCATCTATAGAATAGACGGTAACTGAAGTATAAAATAAAGCCAGCAGCACCTAGTGATGCAATGATGCCGAGAAATGGAATAAACGAAACGATAATTAAACCCGCATAAATAAGCGTGTTTTTTAAAGCTGCAGCACGGACAGTTTCATTATCAACACCATCTGCAGTTAACAGGAAAAGGCTATAAACATTGATAAGTGGAATCCAAGCAATGTAAGCCATATCACCGAAGCCGTTTGTTTTAGAAGCCATAAAATAAATTAGTGCACTAATAACATATGCAATTAAACCTAATACAAGAGATGCAATAATAATCAACAAAAGAAATCCGCCAAACGCCGCCGCATCATAATCATTGTAATAATAAGAATCATAGCTCATCGATAAAACCTCCCTTCAAAAAAAATACCCCCTAATCATACCAATCCTAAAATGTTAATTCCATAACAATTTATAGGTAATATTTAGTTGAAATCGTATATTTGCACTAGAATAATTTCCTTGAGTGAGGCTATTATGATGATTTTTTGAGCGGAAACTGAATAAATTGCAAAAAAAATCCTTGGAAATATTGGTATACTAGTTTTGAAGATTCATTTTTTAAAATTGCAAGGTTAAGGGGGGATTTGCCTGTTACTAGTTGTTATTCTATGTGGATTGCTGTGCATTTATTTCATGGAAAAAAATTATCGTAGGAGTACCTATTATCAGCTGACTAAACATCATATTTTAACCGTTAAATGGAATAAAGGAAGACATGGTGAGTATTTAACTTCAAAAATGATTGAAAAGCATGCATCGAAAGATCATAGGCTATTAGTTAATGTGTATATTCCGAAAAAAAATTCGGATGAGTTAACAGAAATTGACCTACTTTATATTGATCAAACAGGCTTATACGTGTTGGAATCAAAAAATTATAGTGGTTGGATTTTTGGAAATGAAGCACACCAGCAATGGACGCAAACAATGCCGAATAGGAAAAAATATAGATTTTTTAATCCAATCCGCCAAAATGCTATACATACCCGAGCTATTCAAGACTTTTTAAAGCTACCAAACAAAGCCATCCATTCAGTTATTGTTTTTGGTGAAAGTTGTACATTGAAAAAGGTGGAGATGACTTCCTCTAATGTACATGTTATAAAACGAGAAGAGTTAAAACGCTTTATCCAAGCTCAACAAAAATCTGCTAGTCCAATTTTTTCTCAAGTAGATATTCAAGCCATTTACAATCAGTTATTACCACAAATGCAAATTTCCAAAGCAATGAAGAAAAAACATATTCGCACGATTCAGCAAAGATATGGAAAGTCTTAGATGAAAAGGAGTTCAAAAAGGAGCGATTATATGCCAATGTATAATAAATTAGTCCGTGATTTAATACCAGAAATAATAGAAGCGAGTGGCAAAAAATGTGTAACAAGAATAGTAGAACAGGAAGAATATTTGGAAGAAATCAAAAAGAAAATGCAAGAGGAGGCTCTAGAATTTAAGGAGTCCGCTTCAGAAAAAGAGGCTATAGAAGAGCTTGCAGATATTTTAGAACTAGTTTACGCAGCCATACATAAACTTGATGTTTCCTATGAACAATTGGAGCAAATTCGTGCTCAGAAGATAGAACAACGCGGAGGGTTTTTTAAAGGGATTTATTTGATGAAAGTAGAGGAGTAGGTGAAAGTAACGTGTCACATGATTTAAGGGTCGGTGAAATACAGGAAAAATATATTACGGAGCATGAAATTTGGCAACATCTTAACAATTTCTATTATCGTTCATCTGTCGCGACTTCCTATAAATATGTATTTTTTAAAGCATTACTTGAAAACTTATATAATGTAGAGGATGAATTAACACTTAGCTATGATCAAATTTTTTACTCCTTCACCAATATTTATTGGAATTTAATCATCCATCATCAATTAGCGCAGTCACCCAATAAAAATAAACCAGCTCGTGCTCAAACCATTTTGCAAAAGTATGTAAATGACTATAGCGTTCCTTCAGAATGGCAATTTGATCAACTTGAAGATTCGTTACAGTTAAAAATTGTCCATGATGTCAAACGTGACTGCAAGCAAAATGTGATTGGTGCATTTTACGGCGATACAGCAGGTGTATTCTATGCATTTGATATTAAACGAGCACAATTTCGTTTTAATCGTCCTGTTTATGAGTTTATGAAAAAATATCAGCGTGTCCTTATGAATTTAACAAACTATCATTTGGTAAAATATTTAGAGAAAGTGAATGAAGCAACAAGCACAATGGCTTTGCTTTCCAAGATTGAAGTGATTTCAAAGCGTAGTTCATTAGAAACCTTTTACAAGGTGCTTACACAATTTGAACAAAATCGTTGTTTCTACTGT
This sequence comes from Lysinibacillus sp. UBA6686, assembly GCF_002455205.1. Lineage (NCBI taxonomy): Bacteria > Bacillati > Bacillota > Bacilli > Caryophanales > Bacillaceae > Lysinibacillus > Lysinibacillus sp. UBA6686. The sequence continues at coordinate 16,464 of NZ_DKJS01000063.1, forward strand.
CATTGTGATTTATCATCCAGTCGCCGAAAAACACATGTTGACCATTTTATCCCATGGAGCTTCGTTCAAAATGATAATCTATGGAATCTAGTGTTAGCCTGCAATGCTTGTAATTTACAGAAGAGTGATAAAATTGCCTCTCGCTTCTATTTAGAAACAATGCTTATAAGAAATGATTATTTATCCTCAAATATAAACGAGCCTTTTTACTTTCGTACATATGAAAATACGAAACTGATAGATTTATATGATTACTCCATCATGAATGGATACACAACTTTATGGGAACCAAAGAAGGTTATAAAGAAAAAGGTATAGAATTCATATTTTAAATGTTTGCTGCTCCACATTTTGAGCTATAATTTTAATGACAAATGAACAAATGGAGGGATGTATATGGCAGATATTAAATATGAAATCATTGAAACACTCGCTGTTTTATCAGAGGGGAATAAGGGCTGGAAGAAGGAATTAAATCTAATTAGCTGGAATGGTAGAGAAGCCAAATTTGATATTCGAGATTGGTCTGAGGATCATACAAAAATGGGGAAGGGTGTTACACTTTCACCCGCTGAAATGAAGATCTTAGCAGAGACACTTACGAAATTATCAACTTCAGACATATAAAAAAAGGAGCCTTGTAGTGCGGGCTCCTTTTCCCATTTTGTTAATGCGTTTAACGTACTTGAAGCCAATCTTCTACTAATTTAGTTAGTTGGTTAATAGCTAAACTATCAGCATAGACCATTATCTTCTAAGGAATAATAAAAAAATACTACTCTATTTTGCAGTAATGTTAACGAAACGCTATAATGCAAGTGGAATGTTCCAGTGCTATTTGGCTTGATAGAATGAATGTGGATTTTTAGTGATGTCTGTGAAAAAAGTATTTGTCTAAGAAGCTCAAATTTCAAGTTAGTTTTAAATATAATGAATGGAGGGATACATAATGGACAATTTATTTAATCAAATCTCAACTTTGTTAAACATATCAATACCTCAAGAAGTAATGAATGCTTTGGATAATCCAATCTATATGAAACATAAGAATGATTATTTAATTCGCTTGTTATCCATTGAAGAAGTAACAGAAATGTATTTATACCTTAATGAAGATGTTAATATTTCAGAGGTTTTACCATTATGGACAGATGATAGTTCCAATTATGTGGGTGTTTACATGTTTGGGCCACAAACAGGCAAAGTTTGCTTTATAAACCATGAGGAAATAGACTTGTCCCCAGTATATCCTAATGTACACACGTTCATAAAAATTCTATTAGAAAATTCCGAAAGTGATTGGTATGAACTTCCAACACATTATCCTCTGTCCAAAGAGCATACTGATGAACTGCAAGTAAAGCAAGATGTACAAGCCATTAAAGAATTGAAGAACCTTCTTAAAAACCCTGAATTAGTTGAAGATAAAAGAACTCAATATTTGTTTTCAATTATGGCTATAACTCCTTACACACAATTGGATGAAATAATTCCTCTATTAGAAGATTCGAATATGTGGGTACAAGAGAGAGCTGCTAAAATTCTAGGTTTCCATAGATACTTGCCCGCTAAAGAGAAATTAAATTGGGTTAAAGAACACGGACAATATAACGGGAAAATGGCTGCTGAATTAGCGTTAAAAAGGATTAGAATGGAATTAAAGAGCTAAAACAAAAAGAAGCAATAACATATTAGATATTTGTTCTTTATTATTTTCTTCAATATGCTAATCATTGCTATTTAAATGATAACTACAATCTTTGAAAACAGAGCCTGTATCGGTACTTGGGAATTATCGATACAGGCTTTTAATTTCAATGTCAAGTTGTTGTTATATAATTAACACTATGGACTTTTTTTAAAACTTTTTTATATAAATTTCACAATGTCTTTTAAAGCTAGACGAGAGGAGCCATAAGCGGGCACAGCTGCTTTGCCAATAGCGATTAAGACAATTGGAACTAGATGATCTGCTAATTCAAAGTGTTTTGCAAAAGCTTCCTTATTGAAGCCTCCCATTGTAACAGTATCGTAGCCCATGTCTTTGGCTAAAAGCATTATTTGCATAGAAATTAAGCCTGCATCAAAGGTTGCTATGTTTTTTAGAATTTCTTTAGGCAGGTTTGGGTAGAGTTTTAATGAATTTTCAATCATGCTATTTTTTGTTGCCTCGTCCATATAACCCTGCTCGAAGTTTTTAGTATAAATTTCCTCAACATTTTTGTACATCTCCGTATCACCTAATACAGCAATAATAGCAGAGGCAGTTTCAATTTGCTCCTGGTTATTAGCAATCTGACGTAATTCCTTTTTTACAGTTGCATCTTGAATCACTAAAAAGCGCCATGGTTGTAAATTACTTGATGATGGTGCTGTTGTTGCCTCCGTAAGTAATTCCTTCAATTCAGCTTGTGGAATTTTATAATCGGCATCATATTTACGTACCGATTTTCTCTCATGCATTACTTTATTTAAATAACTTTTAGTTATCGTCATTGTTTAAAAAACCCCTTTTTCTATAATGAAATCTACTATACGATAGTTTTTAAAAAAATCCAAGTAAACTGCTCGAATTAGAGAGAATTGATTTGCCTATTATTTATCTAAAGAAATCATAGTAGAATTTGATTACTTACCCATCATGTAAAAAGTTACAAAAAAAACATATTTATCGTAGTGTACTACCTTTATACTAGAGATAACTATAGAACTAAAATAATATGAATGGGTGAAGGTAAATGAAAAAACTACTGGGTAATCTAAGACTTTTCGCGAAAATTGGTATACTTATTCCCATCATCACTATATTTCTAGGTGGCATGTCCTTCATAAGTTATTTAAAAGCCTCCAACGAACTTGGAAACTCGATTGAACATGAGATGTCATTATTAGCTGATGATGTGTCTAATACTGTTGAAAATAAATTACATGCACATAATCAGCTTATCTATAGTGCTAAATCTGCGATAGAAACTGCAGATAATAGCATGTCAAGAGAACAATTTACACGTTTTGCTGAACAATTACTGCCATTAAATAAAGAAACCTATGGAATGGGGCTCTGGCAGAAAAGGATGCTGCTAATGGAGAATTCTTTGGACCATATGCCTATAAATATGGAGAAAATATTGCCTATACAGATGTTTATCAAGATCCAGCCTATTCCTTCCATCAGCAGGAGTGGTACAAAAATAGCTTACAATCCAGTGACATTGTACATACAGAGCCTTTTTTTGATAAAGCATTAGGAGAGATGTTTATTACTTTTGGAATTCAAGTTCTACAGGGGCAAACCCCAATTGGCGTTATCACAGGTGATTATGTTCTTGAATCTATCCAATCCATTGTTTCGGAGGTGAAAATACGAGAAAGTGGTTATGCATTTATAATTGATGATAAGGGAACATTTTTAACACATCCAGATGTGAAAAAGGTAAATCAAGAAACGGTACAGGATTACTTAAAAATCCCTATCGATCAATTGGCTGGAGATAAAAAACTAATTCAAACAGAAGTTGATGGTAAAGAATACACATTACAATATAAACAAATACAAGGAATGCCTTGGAAGCTTATGTTAATCGTTCCGACAACTGAGCTATATAGTGAAGTACAAGCAATGCTATATCAACAAATTATTATTAGTATTATTCTTATCTGTGTAATATCCGTAATTATTTATTTAATTGCACGCTATATTCGTCAGGAAGTGCAGACAATAAATGGCCATTTAGGCAATCTAGCTACAGGCGATCTGACTCAAAGAATGTCGGTTAGTACAAGAGATGAATTTGGTGAGATGGCACAGTATTATAATGATTCAGTAGATGCATTGGGAACAATGATGAAGCAAATCGTAGCTGAAACAGACACAGTTGCTTCCACTGCTGAAGAACTGACAGCTAGTGTCCAAGAGGTTAATAAATCCGTCACAGAGGTAGCCGTCTCTATGCAGCATGTAGCAGAGAATACGAGCAAGCAACAGACAGTTAGCGACCAACTAACTTCAGTCACATCTGTTTTAGGTGAGGATATGCATTTTGCTGTCAAGGCCTTAGCCAGTGCCGTTCAGCAATCTGCAGCAACCTCTCAGATGGCAAGTGGAGGCTCCAAGCAAATTCGTGCCTTCGTGAATGAAATTACTGAGTTGCATACACAGGTGGAAAATAGTGCAAATCTGATAAGTAGCTTAAAAAATCAATCCGTCCAAATCGAAAAGATGAGCGAACTGATTTCATCCATAACAGATCAAACAAATTTATTGTCCTTAAATGCAGCGATTGAAGCAGCACGTGCAGGAGAAGCGGGAAAAGGCTTTGCAGTGGTTGCAGGGGAAGTAAAGGCATTGGCAACTCAAACAAGCCTTGCATCACAAGACATTGCCACTGTTGTTCGGACAATTCAAGAGCAAGTCAATGAGGCTGTCTCGATGATGGAACAAAGTCGTAAAATTGCTCACCATGGCATTGATTCTGTACAACAGGCTGGAAGCACCTTTGATACAATCAGCAGTGCGATTGAAGACTTAAAACATACGATTGAAAAGACGAGTACCAATACATCAAATGCCTTTGAAAAACTACATGACATGACTTCGAAGGTTCAAGAGATAAGTCAGCAAGCAATGGCGACAAATGATCATACATTAAATGTGTCAGCAATTACAGAGGAGCAAGCTTCTACGATGAATGAAATGGCCGTAGCTTCTGAGCAATTAGCGGATCTGGCACAGGATCTTCAAGAGGAAACAGGTAAATTTACTATATAGTAATTGAAAAGGTCGTCGTCCAATTATTTGGACGATAGCCTTTTCGAATATAGAATGAGTTTTTTATTTGAAATTATAGTGATTTCCTTACCAAGTAATAGGAGAAGACAATTCTAGTGTTCTAGGCCTAGTAGCAACCGTGTTGGATCACAGGTGGCTTGTATAAATAAAGGCATGTTAAATGGTATTATAATGATAGATAGGTAAATTTGTAATAAAGCTAAATATGAGATTGAGAAGGGATGTATTATAAATGGAAATTAGAAAGCCAAACAACTTAGAATTAGAAGAAATTATAGCTCTTTCACCACAAGCTTTATTTGATGGTACACTGGGCGGAGTAAGAGCAACTAAAGAAAAAGTTTTAAACCTTATAGAACCTCTTCTAAAAAAAGGGTGCTATTATTTGATAGCAACAGACAATAATGAGTTAATGGGATGGATTTTGATTGGGGAAAATAAAGACCAATTTACGGAACAATTAAACGGGTTTATTTATGAGCTATTTGTAAAAGAAACCTTTAGAGGAAGGGGTATTTCCAAAGAATTAATGAATGTTGCCATTGAACAATTGAGACAAGAAGGATATTCTGAAGCCAGACTTAGTGCTTACGTAGGGAATAATGCCATCAAGCTATATGAAAAAATGGGATTTAGTTTAAGAACGGTAAGTATGAAATTACAGTTATAGAAGTCCTTATTTAAACAAAAAATGACAAATGATCAGGACGCACCCTTGTGTAGACAGTTTTAAAAAAGACTAGGTAGCCATCTGGTGTCGATATTCTATTGGTGCCAGACGGTTGAGCGGTTTTTTGAAGTGTGAGAAAAACGGTTCAATGCAGGTATTATCATCGCAGTTTCCTTTGTGGGAATGCTACTGCTGATACCGAACTAATTCTAATTCTCGCAATTCATATTAGGTGCGATCTGGAATGAAGCTAGCTTTGAGTAATCCGTGATGTAGTAACTTGGCTCCATTCCGCATCTTTAACATCCGTCTTACGACAAGGAGCCGCTTTGATTGCCTTCCAGTGTTTATAATGCATGCGGGAATCGAATCTTTATGAGTATCTATATTATTTTAGGCAAAAGAAAAACAGCTCTCATAGTTCAGAGTGAGTAGCTGTTTTTTGCTATGTTTAATCTTTATTATGCTTTATCCTACGCAATGCTTTATAATTTAAATGTCAACTAAGCCTTGATATATAAGGCTATATAGCTTGTTTTATATATCACTTTGTACCCTGAAAATAGTGAGTATTATCTAAATTTAAATGCTTCAAAGTCTATTGTGATATCGTTATTATGGGATTTCAATTGCTTAGTAAAATGTCTGACCATTTTTTCAGGACCACATAGATAAACTTTGGTATTTGCTGGTACATGATAACTTTCAAATGACAGCCTGTCCATTTGGATAGTATCAATAAAATTCACTTTAAAATGCGGGTTAGTCGATGCATACCCTTGTAAAAAGTCTTTATAGATAGCATTGTCCTCACCTCGGTATGTGTAAAATAATTCGATAGGACGATTAATGGGCTTGGCTTGCAAATAGGATAAAAAAGGAGTAATTCCGATGCCGCCTGCAATCCAAATTTGTGATTGTGGCCCTTTTTCAAAATTTAATTGCCCGTACGGCCCATTAAGTGCAACAGGTGTATTTATTTTTATAGAGTGATAAACTTGCTGTGTAAAATCTCCAAGTACCTTTATGGTAACGGAAATTTTTTTACCACCTCCGCCAGAAATTGAAAAAGGATGTGGCGCCTTTTCTAGTCCATCTTGAAAAAATTTTATAAAAACAAATTGCCCGTATTGATAAGAAATATTTTTATCAAGTGTAATCTCGAGCTCAATTGCATTCTTGCCCATTTGTTGAATGCCTGTAATTTTACCTGTGTATTTAAAAAACATATCCTGATACATCGTTAGCATATATAATGCCGACATAAATCCTATAGTTGTCGTAATGGCAGTAAAAATACCTAAAGGTGTAGGTTGTAGTAAGTCATATTTGCTAGAAAAATATGCATGATATATTCCGAATGTATAGGGAATAAGCATGAATCGATGAATAACTCGCCAGTGTTCATATTTTAGAAATTTTGCAAACAAGGCTATTAAAATAAGGGCGATAAAGCCATATTGTCCAAGCTCCCCCAGTTCTTTTGAAAATTCACTAAGAGAAGTTTCAAACCTTTTATCCATATCTGGAACCCTTTCCTGCAACTGTCCATGTAAAATCACCAATGCCAGTGAAATAATAGCTATATATTTATGGTAGCGATAGACATTTTCTAGACCATGAAACCACTGATCTAACATTTTCATTCTAGTTGATAATAAAAAAACAACAAAGAAACCGGTAATTGCCAAGCCTCCAATCATGTGACTAAGCTTATCCAAAGAATGGAGCGGCTCTACGGGTGTAGCAAAAAACCAAAGTAAAGAGCTGGCTCCCATAATAAGTATAATAAGTGTAATACCTTTGATTGATTTCATAAATAACCTCCAGTCCTTATTTTTATCGAAAATCATCCTATATATACAATAAATTCCTGAAATGATTCTGAAAATTAAGTGTAATTATCGTAGTTTTTACAGTTTACCTCAGCTAGAAATAAAAAGGGAGTGTATGTTCGGAATATATGTTCCCTTTTAGGGGAAGGTGTGTTAAATTAAGGAGGATCAATCATAATAGACATGAGAGGGGAAGTCCTATGCAAGGGAATACTCATATTGTTGGGGGCATTACTGCTAGTCTAGCCTTTGCGCAAATTTCGAATGATAATCCACTTCTTTTAGTAGGGGCAGGTATTATCGGTGCATTACTTCCAGATATATGCCATAGCGGCAGCAAGATCGGGAGAAAGTTTCCCATCATTTCAAAAATGGTTAATAAGTTGTTTGGACATCGATCCTTTACACATAGCTTACTTTTTTTAATTTTAATGGTGATGGTGCTACATACTATAGTTCCTTTTAAAGCGATTTCAATAGGAATTTTATTAGGAATGGCAAGTCATATTTTTCTGGATATGTGGACAAAAAAGGGTGTTAAATTGTTTTTTCCAGTATCCATTTCTGTCCGTTTCCCACTAACAACCAGAACAGGCAGTAAAGTTGAGAAAGTAGTATTTATGTTGTTAACGTTGCTTTCTGTGTATTTTAGTTATGAATTAATAGTTAATCTACTGGGTACCTTATAAGCAATAAAACCCGAGTAAGAGAATATTCTCATACTTGGGTTCATTGTTTTCAGCTGCATTATTCAGCCTGTACCTCTTCTACCGTTTTTTCGACTTCTGCTCGTGTCATTTTTTCGCGGCCATCCTTCATCGCCTTCAAAGTTTTATGAGCAAGTGCTAGTGGTAATCGACAGAATAAAAGTACTGTACGTTTATTGATATCCTTCATATAAAGATCAGCTTTCGCAAGGTTTTCCTCTGCGTATGCAAATAAATCCTCTCGTGTCCAGCCATCTGGAACAAAGCTTACGCCACGCTCATCCAGATCCTCGTGCTGATTACGTAAAATATTCACAGCCTGGAGACCTCGTCCATAGCCAATCGCTAAATCGCGATCTGTTTGAATATCTGCACCCCACGCCCAAAGCTCAGACAACATTGTGCCAACAAGCCCTGCCACATAGTATGTATAATCATCTAAATCCTCACGAGTGTGTACTTGCCAGTTTGCTTTTGCCCATTTGGCCATCCCAAAAGACATCTCACTCGTTGATGCTTGGACAATTTTTCGTGAGCCTTCAGGACAGAAAGTAAGCCAGTCTGCTAAGCGAAGAGATACTTCAGGTAGCTCATCAGCATATGGTGCTAATAATGTTTCATATGCTTCAGCATCAAATGTTTCCTTTAATAATTCACTTGTTGCAGTCAGTAAATCAAATTTTACATCATTTGAAAGCCTTTCATGGTCTTCAATTTCATCAATAGCACGCATAGCTAAATAGGCAGCAGCCACTGACATTTTCAAATCGTTTTTTAAAAAAGTAATCGGTATATAAAAAGTGCGGCTAGTTTCCTTTAAAACTTGCATCGCTTCTTTATAAAGTGTTTTTTGATCTTTCACTACTATTCCTCCGTTCACATGGTCGTACATCTATAGTATATCGTATCGCAAATGTGAGGAAAGATAAAACAGATTGTTTAATTTTCTAGTCATATTCTTTGAAAACGCTTAAAAAAGATGATAAAGTTTAATAGTAAACTATTTAACTCTATACATTATTTTATCAAAATAATGGCTGGACTTATGCACTACAAAATATGACATAGAGGGAGTTTTATTTATGGGACGTTTAGATAACAAAATTGCAATTATTACAGGTGGCGCATCAGGTATGGGTGCTGCAATGGCAAAATTGTTTGCGGAAGAAGGAGCTACCGTTATTGCTGCTGATATTAACGAAGAAAACCTAGCAAAAATTTCTGAGCTAGAGCATGTAGAGGGAATGAAACTAGACGTTTCTTCAGATGAAAACTGGGCAGAGGTAACAAAAGCAGTCATCGATAAATATGGCCGTATTGATATTTTGATTAATAATGCTGGTATTTCATCTGAAAAGGGTCCTGACCAAATTTCGCAAGCAGACTGGACAATTATGCATAATATCAATGCTTTTGGTCCATTCCTAGGCATTAAACATGCTTCAAACTATATGAAAGTAGCAGGAAAAGGTTCTATTGTTAATACATCTTCCTACACAGCAATTATTGGTGCGGGCATGAATGCTTATACAGCATCTAAAGGATCACTACGTGCAATTGCTCGTGCAGCAGCCGCTGAATTAGGAGCTTTTAACATCCGCGTAAACACTGTTTTCCCAGGTGTAATCGAAACACCAATGACAGCTAAATTATCTGAAGCAAAGGAAGCGATGGATATGCTTGTACAAGCTACACCGATGGGTAGACTTGGACAACCGGAAGAAGTTGCTAACGCTATTTTATTCCTTGCATCAGATGAGGCATCTTATGTTACTGGTGCTGAACTAGTAATTGATGGTGGGTATTCAGCTCGTTAATAATATTTGAAAAAAAGAAAGTGGAAATGTGTGTTTATTCATACATTTTCACTTTTTTTGTTCTTTTAATAGAAAAATGATAAAGTAATAAAAATGCTTTCGCAATAAAGGTGAAAAATAGAAGTATTTTGATATTTTTCGTGTTTTTTTCATGAAAGTTTGCTAAGTTATTGCACAATTATTTCAACAGCGTTAAAGTTTAGAAAGGGCAAATAAACAATTACGTGGAACAAGAATGGTAACTGTAATTTTGCTGGTGATATTAATAGAAGATACGTCAGGATTTTGACACAATAACTCCTTGCAAAATCCATGACAACGTGGGGGCATGAACTTTATTCAGCAGGCATTTAAACGCATCCTGAATAAAAGCAAAATCTAGTATATATCTCACCGTTTAAATAGAGATTGTACTGAATAAAGTTAAAGGAGAATGGTATGCCAAAGGCTATAGGTATTGATGCAGGCGGCACATTGACAAAAGTTGCTTATTTAGATAAGCACAATGAGCTTGTTTTAACAACTTTTCCGTCGAATGATTTGTTGGCTGTAAAGGATTGGATTATTAAACATCCAGATATTGAGGATATTGGTGTTACGGGAGGGCGTACGGAGCAATTACTGGAAGTCATAAAGGCAATGAAATCGATTCATTATATAGTAGAATTTGAAGCTACATTGAAAGGTGTTCGATTTTTGCTACATAAAGAAGGCTATTTCTTCGAGCGTAGTATGATCACGAATATTGGTACTGGGACTTCAATACATTATATGGAAGGCAATACGCATATTCGTGTTGGTGGAACAGGTATTGGTGGCGGAACTTTAATTGGATTGTCAGCGCTTACAACGGGTATTACAGATTACAATGAAATAAGAGAAATGAGTTCACATGGTAATCGGGAGTCTATTGACTTACTAGTTAAAGACATCTATCAAGGGATGGATACACCAATTGATGGACATTTAACAGCTAGTAATTTTGGGAAGGTCGGTATTACTGAGTTTGTCAATCATCCGGCAGAAGATATTATTGCTACTGTACAAGGCCTTGTAGGAGAGGTGATTACAACACTTAGTATACAATATGCTGAGGAGAAAAATGCACAACATATTGTTTATATTGGCTCTACCTTAAGCAATAATGATCATCTGGCTCGCGTAATTGCCAATTATACACGTACAAAAAAACATATACCCGTTTTTATAAATGACCACGGTTTTTCTGGGGCAGTTGGAGCGTTACTAAATATATCTGAATATACAATTGTCTAAAAGGGCAAAAAGAATGTACATTACTAAAGAAGATTGGTAATGTACATTTTTTTATACATAAATCCTCTACCATTGAAGTTTTCACCAAAGCATAAATCCTTTATTCCTGAGCACATTACAGGTAGGAGGTGAATATCTGTGGGCAATAGAAATAATAAAAACAGTAAAAAGACGATGAATGTTAGAACACATAATCCTTTCGGTACCTACAAAAGCAAAGACCTCGATAGAAGTAATAGTAATAACAATAATCCGAACGACAACCTGAATGAAGAATTTTCGGCTGAATTTGATGCAAAGGCTAAAAATAAAGATAATAAAACAAACCACGATAAAAATCAGCAATCCAATAAAAAGAAATAACTAAACTTGGAGGGATTAAAAATGGCAAAGAAAAATAAAACAAGCTTTAAAAAGAAAAAGAAAGAAGATGTCCATAAAAAAAATGATCGGGAAGAATATTCAGCAGAGTTTAATCAGGTAATTCATAATAACCCGCAGCAACCGAAACAATAATCAAAAAATGCTCCTAAAGTATGCTTTGCTTTTGGAGCACTTATTTTTTGCTTTGTACAACAGTTTATACATCAAAAGGGGATATTAAATTGAAAAAGTTTGGTTTAATAGCGGGTACTATTCTTGTATTACTTACTTCACCATTACATATTCCAACGGCTGTTTTTGCCCAACAGGAGGCTCCAGCCTATGCTAAATGGAGTATAGTAGCAATAAAAGAGGTGAGGATTAAATATCCACAAGCTAAGATAGTGGATTATTTGCATGAGGGAAGAGAAACTCAAGGGGATAAAACTATCGAGAAATTTAAGCTATGGCTAAAACAAAGTGACAAGGAATTTGGGGTCTATGTAAAAATCCATTATGTCACAAAGACAAGTAAGATAGAAAACATTGAATTACAGGAAGTAACCTCATAATGCTTAAAGTTTAAGGGTGCCTGGCAAAAGGCATCCTTTTTATGTGCGCAAACAGTGTATGAAAATAGGATGTAAGTTACGGACTCTGAAGACAGAAGTAGTTGTAGCCAAGAGCAAGGGTGTCCGTGGCGACGCGGAGTCTAAAGGAAGCTGGCGGCAAAAACTGTTGGAGGAACACGAATCGCATAGAAGACTAGGTTGATTGGATGTATGTGTTTAACAATACCAAGTACGCTTTCTGTCTAATTGAGGAGGATAGTGGGAGAAATGATGAATCCGACAGGAATCACTAAAGAAGGCTGATAATACAAATGGCAAGAAGAGATAGAAAAAAGTAATTCAACTAAAGAAAATATTGTTAGAAAATAATGAATTGACAAATATATTACTTTGGTTTAAAGTTACCAATAAATTGATAGGAGGGATTATATGCCGATTTTAAATCGTCTAACATCAGCAACTAAACATCATCATATTCATTAGTCTTGCTATCTTTATTAATTTTTTAATATTGAATAGGAAGACTATTTCTCATGAAATCGTATTATAACTAAGCCGAAGTTGGAGCTTATGTATGTACGGTTTTTTTATTTTCTTAAAAACAAAGGAGTGTAGATGATGAAGAAAATGGATTATAAAAATGTTAGAGGAACACAAGATTATTTACCAGAGCAAGAGTGTATACGTCGTAATATACGTCGCACGTTAGAAGACACATTTATAGCATACGGGTGTAAACCACTCGAAACACCAATTTTAAACTATACAAGCTTAATGGCCTCTAAATACGCAGGAGGTGCTGAGATCTTACAAGAGATGTATCTGTTATCAGATAGAGGAGAACGTGATTTGTCGCTACGTTATGATTTAACAATTCCTTTTGCAAAGGTAATTGCAATGAACCCTACATTACCAATGCCGTTTAAACGTTATGAAATTGGCAAAGTGTTTCGAGATGGTCCGATTAAAGCTGGGAGATTTCGTGAGTTTACACAATGCGATGTAGATATCGTAGGGGTTGATTCACAAGCAGCAGAAGCAGAATTGATGATGATGGCAATAGATGCATTTGAAAAGTTAGAGCAAGATATTGTTATTCAATATAACAATCGTAAGTTATTAGTTGGCTTACTTGGAATTTTCGAAGTGGATGCTAATTTCCAAAGCCAAGTTATTCTGATACTTGATAAAATTGAAAAAGTGGGAAATGCCGCTGTTTTAGCGGAATTAAAAGAATTAGGTCTGGAAGAATCAGCAATAAAAAGTATCGAACATTTTTTACAAGACAATAGAAAAAATACACTTGCTTATTTCGTACAATATGAGGAGCCTTTAATTCAAGAGGGATTAGCTGAAGTGTTAGAACTAGAACGTTACTTAAATATGCTTGGCATTACGGAAAGTTGTCTATTTAATCCACTACTGGCACGCGGGCTAGAAATTTATACTGGCACGATTTATGAAATCTTCGTACGTGATGGTCGAATAAAATCAAGTATTGGTAGTGGGGGGCGCTATGACAATGCAATTGGTGGTTTATTAGGGGGAACAGAAAAGTTTGCGACAGTAGGTATTTCATTTGGGTTAGATGTTATATTTACAGCTATGATGTTAGGTAAACAAAAGAATCAGCAAGCCCCAATTGATATTTATATTATTCCCATAAATACAATAGCTGAGTCTCTTGTATTAGCGAAGGTTTTGCGTAAGGAGCATCGTGTAGAAGTCGAGCTTAGTGGGAAAAAAATAAGAAAAGCGATGGATAAAGCAAATCGTGAGAATATCCCATTTGTCATTGTCTTAGGAGAAGAAGAAGTTACGCAAGGTCAATATATTTTAAAGAATATGCACACAGGAGATTCTTCTATTAAAAGATTTGTTTTTTGATTCCTTATTTTAAATAACGACCGTAAGTATCATTTAAGTATTTAATCCTTATTAGAAAATTCACTATATGGGTATTATAAATAGCTCTTCTTTTGATAAATCTTTGTTCAAAATGGGGGGAGATGTCCTAAATATTAAGCACATTTTAATCCCCATATTTTAAATCAATAGAGCAATTCCTGTTGTATTGCTCTTTAGAAAAAAACAAGTTATTTGATTCAAAAAACTATATATAATCCAGCAATAGTAACCCCAAAATAGTGCAAAGGAAAAAATTTGTAAATTACATGAATTAAAGGAGCTGGTTGTATGTCAGTTAATGACACACTAAAAGTACTGGAAGCAACACGTAGACAATTGGAGAAGGAGGCTGCAACAAGACATATTATGTTAGGAAATTTGCCTCCAATGAAATTTAATTTGGGTGAAAAAGTTCGATTCACATTCAATGGCCATGAAATGGTTGGAAAAGTTAAAATAGCGGACTTTGGCGGTTCGTTTGAGCACGACTATCATTCGTATGATATTTTCGCTGAAGATGGTTGTTTTTATAAGCATATTCCTGAAGAAGCTTGTAGAATTGCTGAATAGGCTGAACATCAGCACACCATTAAAGTATTTCGCAATATGTTTGGCAAATAAGGGGGAATAGACCGCAGCTAGCGATCTTATGAAGTTGTTGAAGAGGTAATGTAACTAAAAGGAATGTAGGATATTACGTACATTTAATACAGGGAAACAAGGATGTATGTAGCAACGAGATTGTGGCCTATTGCTATATGATCATCAACAAACGCCACCTGTCATGGGATATATTAAAGGTGGCATAAAAGCGAGAAAAATCATTAGTATTTATCGTTGTAAATGGAAACCTTTAGTATACAGGAGGAGGTAACAAAATATGAGGTATTACGATGGTAGATTTTTAATTTATGATTCAGAAACAAAATTTAAGGCTAGTGAATTAACACTAGAAACTCTAGAACTAATAGGCGGTACTGAGGGGGTAATGTTAAGATATCATGAGGCAACAGGTTTAGTTTTACCTTATATATTAACTAAATTTAGAACAGACACGAAGAATAGTCACAACCTTCTTAGGTGGTTTGAAAATATGATTAACAACTCAGATAAGAAGGATCTTGCAAGTAAAGGTTTAGCTGAGCGTTTAACTAAATTAAATATTTCATTTACACAGGAAGACATTGATATCCTTGTTAATGTGCCTTTAGAATTAGTCGCGCAAAGAACTTCGCCAGTGTCAGAAGGGTTGCTAGCTTATGTATATGGAGATTGGCAGGCAGCGGTCACTTTAAGAAGACGTATAATGGTGGATGATGTTTCTTACAAACATCCAAATAAAACTTTGAATCAGAATACGAATACTGATGAATTAGGTGTTAGGTTGCCAGATGCAGAAATAATTGTTTCCCATATTATAGGAGAACCTTATGCTGATACTCCGTTCCAAGGTACATACAGTCCATACCCAAACCTCTTATATCGCATGAAACAAATTGTAGCTATCTTAACTTCAAGCACGTCAGCTATTCGTTTGGATCATATTAATCGAACAATTTCAATGTTGAAGGATACATACAACATAAAGATACCACCTATTGAACTCCGTCAACTACGTAGTGCTTTTAAAATATTACCTTTAGACCATGTTATCGGTAATCCAGATAATGACACTGTTAAGATTTATGATAATGAGCGTGCTTATTATGAAAATCTTGTAGACTTTATTAAATATCACATAACTAAGTTTAATAAAGAAATTATGATTAATTCGTCAGCAGCAGAGATCGCTGCTAAGTCTGAGCAGGATTATAATACTGGTGTGCTACCTCTTCGATTGAGCGAATATCTTGAACAGTTGTTATACGATGTACTAGATAGTAACTTCTATCACACAGGAAACTTTAACTACATCGTTAAATACCCTGAAGTTAGCCCCTATAAAGATAATATAGGATTAATTATAGATAAAGATGATATTCATCAATCCGATTTGCATATCATAGCTTCAAATTATTTGGGGCTAAGTGCAAAAACATTTAGTGCTAGTGTATGGGCAGAAGGTATTATTAAACTGATGCGTTGGGGTGATCGTAAAGTTAAAAACCTAAATGTTGGTTTGAATAATACACAATACTTAGATTTACAAACTATGAATCTAATTACACAACAGCCAAAAACTATAGAAGACCAAGAGGAGAGAAAAGAATTTATGTATCCAATTTATGAAGGTCCAGAAATAACATACAATAAAATCACACGTCGTCCTAATGATGATACGATTATTGGAGGTTACGCTGATTCACAAGGATTTCGTATATTTGCATCAGTAGAGGAGATTACAAGTTTTGCAGTAGATGGTGCTCATACTCATGCAGATGGTGTACTGTTAAATTTGTTCCAAACTCTGTTATCAGCAGATACTGGCAATAGTTATGTCTCAAGAACTAAAGTCATTTCTGAAAAAACAATTCACACTATCTATAAGGCTTTAGAAGGTAAGTAATAACAAAACGCACTAGAATGTGATGTTCTTAAGGCTTATCTGATGAAAACTATTTGGAAAGCATGTAATTTAATTTTACAAGATCACACAGGAGCTAAGATTTCTTAACTTACTGGTATATATGTACACAAAATGGGAGCTGAAATCAACAAAAACTTCTTTGAACAAATGAGAGGTATTTTAGACAAGTCCTTAGATTTTCCACTAGTTAAAGTATTGAATCAGGGAACATGCTAACCATCAAGATGGCATTTGGATTTCTCCATTCGAAGTCATTTTCTTTCCTCTGAATGTGTGTGTTTAATGATATAGCTAACGATAGTCAAAAGTATTTGTGAAAAAATGTACATTGTCTGGTTAATGAAATGGGGGGATAGATAATGGATAACCAATATGTTGTAGGTTGGGGTACATTGGCATTGATAAATGCTGCACTTGCACAAGGGAAGAATAGAACAGGGTTAAATTGGTTTTTACTTTCTCTTGTATTAGGTCCATTGGCAACACTAATTTTGTTATTTGTTGAAAANNGATATAAGTTAATTGACTCCTTGTTGAACTCCGTGAAAGAGCTTAATCTTCTTTCATTATCTATGGTGAAGTGCTTATTTTGCGCTTCATGGATGGCTAACAGGAGTGTAATATAAACTTGAGTTTCGTTTGTTTGATGAAGCAGACAATCCAAAGATGGACTTCCTTAGTGGATAGCAATGGTGAATCCCATAGGCGATACTAAGAAGGCTGAGAATACAAGTGGCTATGAGAGACAGAAAAGCATAACGGACAGGAAGATACAAAATAGCTGTCCGTTAGACTTCATGGAACCGCTGTATACGGATTCGTACGAAGGAGGTGTGAGAGAGACTAGTCAATTAATGGATAGTCTCCTACTCGATTGCCCTTATTGTTCTAATTTTTGAATAAACTCACGCATTAATCCAGGTAGATCTGGCCATGCATGACCACTAACTAAATTGCCATCAGTATGAAGATTCGCATCAATGTAAGTGCCCCCAGCTACTTGAACTTCTGGCTTGCAGGCAATGTAAGCTGTGAGTTCACGACCTTTTAGCACCTCAGGAATAGTTGCAAATATTTGTGCAGCGTGACAGACAGCAGCTATTGGTTTATTCTCTTCAAAGAAATGGCTCACTAGTGCTGGAACATACTCATTTAAACGAATGTATTCTGGTGCTCGACCACCAGGAATAATGAGTCCGTCAAATTGTGCTGGATCAATATCAGCGAACGATGAATGTGCCTCTAAGCCATATGCTGTGCGCTCGATATATGTATCGACCCCATCTATAAAATCGTGCAATACAGTTTGTAGTTTCTTTGCTGATGGTGCTGCAATCGTTACATCATAGCCAGCCTCTAAGCAGCGGTAATAAGGATAAAAAATTTCCAACGCTTCTACAGCGTCCCCGGCGATTATTAATACTTTTTTCCCCATGATTCCATCTCCTTTATTGTGATTTACTAGCTAAATTCGACACTTTCAAAAAATTCCCTGCTGATATTTTAGAAAAGCTGAAAGAAGTAGATGTACATAATGGCAAATTGCTATGAAGCTCAAACAACCTACTTTACAATGAAAAAAATGAAGCGTATAGTATTTGTTTAGCTAGGTAAATAATCTAGAATTGAAGCATGATTTTTAGTCTTCATCAATCGGACTTTCACCTAACTTGTATAAATACAAATTTATTGCCCGTTAATGCGGGATAACCGAGGAGGTAAAAATTGATTCCGTTATTTCATGCCTTATTCCAAAAAAGTCGCTATTTAACGAATTGTTTAAATGAAGTTCTAAAACAGCATAATTTGTATAGCTCACAATGGACCATTTTATACTGCTTACATACGCACGGTCCAATGACATTAACTCAAATTTGGAAGTATTTAAATGTTGAAGCACCGAGTATTACTAGAGCAATTACTCGACTCGAAACGTTAGGGTGGGTACAAAGAATAGATGGTGCAGATAAACGAGAAAAGATTGTTACTCTATCACCAGAAGCAGAAAAACGATTACCCGCTATTACAAAAACAATTTTAGCATTTGAGGAAGAAATGGTAGGATCGCTTTCTGTAGAAGAACAACAGCAATTTATAAGTCTACTGGAAAAAATGAAAGGTTGATTGACATGCAGCATGAGGAAAATTCAAAAATATGGACGAAGCGGTTTATTAGTCTGTTTCTAACAAATATTTCAGTGTTTTTTGTTTTTTATGGGCTCGTAACGACCTTACCGCTTTATGCAATTGGTGAGCTTCACCAAACTGATAAGGAGGCAGGTTTATTACTATCAGGTTTTTTATTATCAGCTATTATTGTACGTCCCTTTTCAGGTAAATTATTAGATGTTTTTGGAAAAAAGCTGCTTTTAGTTTTATCGATTGCCGGCTATTTTTTATGTACAGTTTTATATTTATTTATTCATCCATTCGGACTTTTACTTGGACTACGCTTTATTCAAGGAATCTTCTTTAGTATTATCACAACTGCAGCCGGTTCTTTAGCTGCGGATATTGTACCCACGAAGCGTAAAGGCGCAGGTCTTGGCTATTTCACTATGTCTACTAATTTGGCTGTCGTGATTGGACCATTCGTCGGTTTACTACTTATTCAATATAGTAGCTTCAATGTATTATTTATTGTGATGAGTATTTGTATAGTAGCTGGTGGCATTTTAGCTGCTACTGTGAATACAGATGATCTACCTAAACCTGCACATCAGGGGAAATTAACCTTTAAATTGAATGATTTATTTGAGCGCAAAGCACTTCCTACAGCGGCTATTGCTAGCTTAGTTGCTTTTTCCTATGCGAGTGTTTTATCCTTTTTATCCGTGTATGCTCAGCAAAAAGGACTTATGGCCATCGCCAGTTTATTTTATGCAGTTTTTGCAGCAGCCATGCTAATTACAAGACCTTATACTGGTAAGCTTTATGATACAAGAGGACCACAGTTTGTCATTATTCCTGGTATTATATCTTTTGCTATAGGGCTAGTTATGCTTGCATTTGTGGCAGGACCAGTTTTATTTTTAAGCGCAGCTATTTTTATTGGGTTTGGCTATNNCTTCAACGTAGTGGTTATGCAACCGCAACATACTTTACAATGTTTGACCTTGGAATTGCTTTAGGTTCTTATATTTTAGGTATAATAGCGGTACAAGCGGGTTATAGTGCTGTTTATCTAACCGGTGCAGGTTTACTGGTCGTTGTTTTTATTATCTATTTACTGCGTTTAGCCAAAATAAAAACAAAACATGTAACAGGGGATATACGATTTTAAAGAAAATTGAAAGCTGAACCACTAGTAATAGTAGTTCAGCTTAAAAAGCGACAAAAAAGAAGTCTAGATTGTAGTTTGATCTTTAAATTTGAAAATTTCATCAACTGCATGATGATAGCCACCTGAATTTTGAAATGTTTTACTGCTATTTGCAACAGCCTCTTGGAAGGAGGACTCCTTTAAAACATGCTCTGCTGCTTCGAACAGCTGTTGTGCAGTTAATGTTTGCATCTGTAGTGGAATACCAGCACCTATTTTGGCAACCTGCTCTGCAATTATGGGCTGGTCTGCGCCTTGAGGAATGACAATTAGTGGAACACCATAGTAGAGACTTTCATTCGTGCTGTTCATTCCACCATGCGTAATAAATAGTTTAGCGTTTTTTAATACTTCAGTTTGTGGAACATAATCCTGGACAATAAAGTTTGGAGGAATCTCTCCTAATTCATCTAGTTGGTTTTTTTGTCCAATAGACATAACGATAGTGTATGGAGTGTTTGCGAAAGCTTTCAAACAAAGCTTGTAAAATTCCGGGGCTTGATTAATGATGGTACCCCTTGAAATGTAAATAAGGTTTTTGTCCTTGATAGCAGTAAAATCAAAATTCCTTTGTGCATTTCGAGGATAAATGGATGGGCCTACAAATTTATAGGTTTGGTCAAAATTATCTCCAAAGGGCTGAAATTCTCTAATTGTATAAACGATTGTAAGTGGGGCAGGGTTACAAAATACTTCATAGGGAGAATAAATATCAATATTATAGGTATCTTTGATTTTAGCTATCAGCGCTTGATAAATTTCATTTATTTTATCTAGTATTGCATTTGGAATATGCTGTGACAATTGCTCTATTGTGTGATCAAACGATAATTTGGTTTCAGCAAAAGTTGTGCATGAATTGATTGCAGGAAGCTGAAGAATTTGTGCAAGGAGACGTCCGCATCCAAACATGGAATCATGAATGATATAATCAAATTTCTCACCTTTAATTTGTTCAAGTACGGCAGGGATAACAATATCTGCTGTCAGTAAAAGTCCATTGACTCTTTCAAGCAAATACGTTCTTCCTCCTGAAATAAATGCTTTTATAAATTTTTGACCATCAAATGTTCGAACAGTGGCACCTGTTTTCTCCACACGCTCTCTAAAATCTTTTATTGTAAAGTACACCACCTCTTCTCCGCGTGATATAAGCTCTTGTACGACGCCAATAGTTGGATTGATATGCCCCTCAGATCCGCCATTTATAAATAAAACTCGTGACAATTCAATCACTCCTTAGGATTAAAATTTCTGATATACAAAGGGATACTTGCCCATATTATTGTTTACTATGGTAAAACACCGCATATTCTTTTAGCAAGTGCAAGCAGGTTTTTGAAGTGGATTTCATTTCAAAAAAAACCGAACTAATGGTTATATTAGTTCAGCTAGTTTCTATAAACGGCCATATCCTACAAAGTACTTCTTCCAATAAGAACTATTAATATTAGCAATCGTCACACCACTATTGCTTGCATTGATCATTTGATTATTACCAACATAAATACCTACATGGGAAATGCCTGCTTTATATGTATTTGCGAAAAATACTAAATCACCTACTTTAGGTGTACTTACTTTTTCGGCCGTATTGTAAAAGCCTGCAGCCGTTTTACGTGGCGTTGAAATACCTGCATTATTATAAACATATGTGATATATCCTGAGCAATCGAAACCTGTGCTTGGTTTCGTTCCACCGAATGTATATTTAACACCAAGTTGTTGTTTGGCAATTTGTACTAGATTGGCAGGTGATTTAGGTACAGTAGTGTGCATCGTATTAAGGTTTAACTTTTGGCCAATATAAATCGTGGAAGAAGATAAATGATTCCAGCTCATTAATGTTTGTAAAGAAACACCCTGTTGACTAGCAATTTTCCATAAAGAATCACCAGGTTTTACTGTGTACGTTGCAGCAGATGCTGTTTCGAGCGATGAAAAAAGTACAGATGAACTTAATGCTAGTGCCGCTAATTTAATCCCCCATCTATACTTTTTATTCTTCTTCATATTATGTATCCTCCTATAACTTGAAAGCATTTTTCTTAATATATAAATGATATTAACATTAGAATATTACAAATGTATGTCAATAAAATAACATTAAGGATACAATTAAACATAATAAAACGGAGAATAGCATAAAGCTACTCTCCGTATTTCTACTTTAAATTCTTCTTTAAAAAAGCCTTTGTCCGTTCATGCTGAGGATTGTTGAAAAACTCTTCAGGATGATTAGCTTCAATAATTTCGCCACCATCCATAAATAACACCTTGTTTGCCACTTCACGTGCAAAGCCCATCTCATGCGTGACCACAATCATTGTCATATGCTCCTCAGCTAAATCCTTCATAACGTTTAACACTTCACCTGTAAGTTCTGGATCAAGAGCTGAGGTTGGTTCATCGAATAATAAAATTTGTGGGTTCATCATAAGTGCACGAGCAATGGCTACACGTTGTTTTTGACCACCAGAAAGATTGGCTGGAAAAGCCTTCGCTTTATCAGCAAGTCCAATTTTTTTTAATAAATCTTGACAGCGACGAGTAATTTCATCTGCAGATTCATTTTTTACTAGGCTTGGTGCCATTTCAAGGTTTTGTTGAACCGTTAAATGTGGGAATAGGTTAAAGTGCTGAAAAACCATTCCCATTTTTGCTGTAATTGCTTTAATTTCCTGCTGCTTTGGATATTGCCCATCTTGCACCAAGTAATCACCGTCTACACAAATACTACCGCCATTGATTTCTTCTAAATGAATCAAGCTTCGGAGCATAGTGCTTTTACCTGATCCAGAAGGGCCGATTACAGCAATCACATCATTTTTATCTATAGAAAAAGTAATTCGCTTGAGGACCTCAAGCTCACCAAAGGATTTTTTTAAGTTTGTTACTTCAATCAGCGCCATACTGTCACCTCTATTCAAATTTAAAGCGTTTTTCTAACCATTTAAACAGCACAGTTAAAACAAGTGTCATCGCTAAATAAATAGCACCAGCAATAAAGAACGGCACAATTGTAAAGTCACGATTAACAGCTGTTTGTGCAAAGTGCAGTAGCTCTGGGACAGCGACTGCATATAAAAGAGCTGTATCTTTTATTAATGTGACCGATTCATTTGATAAGGCTGGTAAGGCTACTCGAAACATTTGAGGCAATATAACGCGTGTCGTGGTTTGCCATCTTGATAAACCTAGTACTTGAGCTGCTTCATATTGTCCTTTATCAATGGCCAGTAATCCACCACGGAAAATCTCAGCAAAATAAGCAGCATAATTTAGAATAAAGCCAAGACATGCTGCGACAAATCGATCAAGCACTAAGTACTCGCCGATGACTGGCAGCATAGGTAAACCGAAGCAAATTAATAAAAGCTGTAGTAATAGTGGTGTACCACGCATGACATAAATATACGTATGTGCAAGCCAAGAGAGGGGTTTAAAACGGCTCTTTGCTGCTAATGTTAATATGAAACCAAGTGGAATCGATACTAGAATGGCGATGAAAAACAGTAATACTGTCATTTTAGCGCCTTCAAGCATCGGCAAAACCATTGTTTGCCAGTAGTCCGCCATTTCTTCTTCCCTCCAAATAGATTAAGAGCTTCGCAAGGAAACTCTTAACGATTTATAGCATTCAATTATTTTAAAACTTTATCTTCCCCAAACCATTTTGTAGAGATTTCAGCGGAAGTGCCATCCTCATTCATTTTATCTAATGCAGCTTGAAGTTTTTCTAATAATGCTTCATTGCCAGGCTTGACACCAACCCCATATTGCTCAGGTGCTAATGACTCATCTAACAATTTGAATGTGTCAGGCTCTTTTGTCATATAATATTCAGCTACAACTGAATCGATAATAACTGCATCTACTCGACCTGTTTTTAAATCTGTTAATGCTAAAACATTATCTCCGAATTCAGTAACTGTTTTAATTTCTTTGTTTATTGGATTTTCATTTAAAGCATCTGCTGCAGAAGACTGTGATTGAAGTCCAACTTCCTTACCAGCTAAATCCTTTAATTCTTTTATAGATGAATCTTTAAGTATCATTACAGCCTGTGCGTTTTCTAAGTAGGGTTTAGTAAATAATACTTGTTTTTTGCGAGTATCGTTTATTGTATAGCCATTCCAAATTAAATCGATACGACCACTAATTAATTCTACTTCTTTTGTTTTCCAATCAATTGGTTGGAACTCTGCTTCTACGCCCATATGTTCTGCTGCTGCACGAGCTAAGTCGATATCGAAGCCTACGATTTCATTTTTATCGTCTCGGAAGCCCATTGGTGCAAATTTATCGTCAATACCAATAATTAATTTTTCTTTATCAGTGGATTTGTTGTCAGCAGTTGTTTTATCTGTTCCTGTTCCGCTTGTTTTCTCCTCTGATGAACCACATGCTGCTAATGCAAACATCACGGCTGTCAGCATGAAAAAAAATACGAATATTCGTTTCATTTTAGCATTCTCCTAACATTCTAAATAGATTTTTATCATTCGCTTTCGTTAACTAAATCACTAATGTGATAAAGAATATCATCGTACTTTAAAATTGTCAATATCCGTATTGAATTATTAGAAAATGCCTACATGTTAGAGCAACATTTGATGACTAAGAAAGCTGATAAAAATAAAAAATTAGGGGATATTAAATGGGGAGATAGAAAAAAGGAACTGCACGCTAAGGCAAAAACAGTTCCTAGTCCTTGGTTTAGTTTTTTTCTTTTTGAATGGCCTTACGGGCTAAAGTATCGGCCGCTTTATTTTGAGTATCTGGGACCCATTTGATAAAAAATAAATCGAAGGTATCTGCAAGGGCTAATGCCTTCTCGAGAAATGGTTTAAATTCCTCATTTTTCACATATTCTTTTTCCATAGATGCTACAACAATTTTTGAATCAGAACGAATTGAGACAAGGCTTGAACCAAGTTTTTGAGCCTCCTCTAAGCCACGGACTAAAGCTGTAAACTCAGCAATATGGTTATTGGCAGAACCTATAAACTCGCTAATTTGTATATGATGGCCCTCACCTTTAATAAATATACCTATGCCACTGGGACCAGGATTTCCTGCACTAGCAGCATCTATATATACCTCTAACATAAAATCCCTACCTCTTTGTTTTATTTTAATTGTACAACAAAGGTATTATTCGTTCATGCCATTTTTTTATCGTATAGACGGGCAGTAAGTCTCCATTGAAGAAGGAAGTAAAGTAAGCCTGATTGTAGTTACACTTTATTCAGGTAATAAACAAAATAGTTGCTTGTTCAAAATGTTCACTTCATAATAGGAAGAAGCGAATTTTGGACAGGGGAGGAGCGAGAGTTCAACATGGATAAAGTGACAGTTATGAAAGATATTGATGAACTGCATGATACGTATTGCGCGGATTGCTTAGTGATTAAGCAGCTGCGTAAAGATCGCGGAAAGCCAGGAGCTCATCGTTTCTGCATCGAGGCATGCACAGTGGGGGAGCGACTACAGTTTTTAGGAGACGAGCTTTTAAAAGTTTATAGTAAAAAGCTGTAAGTAATCGAAATTTTACTTTTTAATAAAACTTAATCATATTTACTAAAACTAATGCATAAATAACTATATGATCGGAAATGCTACTATTGGTTGGTTACCATAGAAAAAGTTACCTTGTTGTTGGCTCTGCTGATAACAAAGTAGCTTTTTTCTATTTTATCTTCATCTGGCAAAGGGTTTTTCTGTAGCGAAAGCAAAGCGACAGCTACAATTACGCCAATGCGAAATTGATATACATAAATGCGCCGTACGCTTGAGGAGTATTCTCCAGCGTATGGCGCATTTTTAAGTAAATTTTGCAAATACAATCCAAAAGTTGAATTTTTTGAAACGATTTTAGTGGTCTTCCACTATGCCATTAGAATAGTGCAAGCGAAGTTACTCTCTATTTAGTAGCCGCATAATTACTTAAATCTTGATAATATTTTGTAAGAGAGGAAGCAGAAATATCGAACGTCGCGGCAATTTCTTTTACTGTCAAGGATAGGGACTCGAATAATGCCTTTTCTTGTCCATAGCGAATCGCACCCGCAGCAATCGCAGCTTCTTTGCGTGCAGATGGTTGTCCTTCAATTAAATAATCCTCTAAAAGCTCTAACATCGGAGCTGTCTCGCGATCATTTTGCTCAAGGAAATCCTTTACTTGGGTTAAGACATTGCTCTCAAAGTTTGTGAATTCCTCTCCTTTATAGCCATTAGACACAAGTAATTCCCAGAAGGATAGATGCTTTTCTTTTAGGAATGTGCCAACCTTTTTCTCTGAGCCCTTAAAGGATTCCTTAAATTTCTCAAATACTTTTGCATGATCTTGAGGGAAGAAAATCAGTGTTGAAACAGCTAAATAATGCTCTGATTTTTTTGTTCCATCTGGTAAGAGGAAGGCAAAAACATGCATACCTTCAGGAATTGGCTTGTCGTTTTCTCGACGAATATAAATTTCTTCATTTGTTAGCACGTGGATAGCCTTGAAATATTTCTCTTCTACAGTGGAGACAGATCCAATAAATAAATGAGGCTGTGACCAGTTTTCTAAAACCTTTAAAGTAGAAGGTCTGACCGTTTTTTTCTTTGTTTTCTTTAAATAGCCTTTCCAAATAGATGGCTCTTGATGGAAGAAGAAGTCATCTAACGCAACTGCCTCAATCAGTTCTCTTTGTAACACGCTCTCTAATTTAGGCTGCCATGTTCCTACATGCTCGATATAGGCACGAACATCTTTACGCTCTGGATATTCCATGTAAAATGTTTGCAGCACACGCTCTAATTCTTCAATTGCTACAGTTTCAACTGTTACCTGCTGTTTACCTTCGCAACATTTTTTGTATTTTTTGCCGCTACCACATGGGCATGGATCATTACGTTTTACCATAATTGGATACACTTCCTTTGAAAATTGTTAGTCGGTTTTTGCTAAATAAATTGCATACATTTAATAATAACGGTACTTTTGTATGAAGAAAAATGATTGTCTATTTAGAAATATCAAAAAACATAGAGGGACGCCCTAGTTCTAGTATATGTACGAATTTTTCTGAATAGAACCAAAAAAGAAAACCATCTACGCTTATAGTAAAGCATAGATGGTCCTTAAATTGTTATGTTAGCCTTTTATTGCTTCCATTTCCACTGTTAATCGTTCCAGCTCATCAATAAGATGGCCAATATAAGCAATGGTCTCACGCAGTGGTTGATCTGTTGTAACATCGACGCCTGCCATTTGAGCAAGTTCGACAGGTGACTTTGTACCGCCTGCCTGAAGAACAGCCAACCATTCATCAACAGCCTTATCGCCTTCTTTTACTATACGCTGAGATACTTGAGTAGAAATGGTTAAACCAGCACTATATGTGTATGGATATAAGCCCATATAATAATGAGGCTGACGCATCCAAGTAAGCTCTGCACCCTCGATAATATCGACAGTATCACCCCAGAAATCTTCCAGAACAGTGCGTTTTAATTGATTTAAAATTGTAGCATTAACAGCTTCACCAGCATCAATTAATTCATATACCTTTCGCTGATAGGCTGCTTCCAGTAAATGTGTGACAAAGTTATGATAATAGGTTTTAGACACGATATTAGAAATAACCCATCGTTTAAAGCGAAGGTCCTCATTATGCGTTAATAAATAATTGGCTAGTAGCATTTCATTCATTGTTGATGGTGCTTCGATAAAGTATAAGGATGGTCGACTATTAAAATAAGATTGATGAGCATGCGTATTGGCAAAATGACCAGCGTGTCCAAGCTCGTGAATAAGTGTGAAGACCTCATTCATACGCTCATTCCACGACATTAAAATATATGGATGACTTCCATATGGACTTGAACAGAAGGCACCAGTGGATTTTCCTTTGTTTGGCGCAAAATCAATCCATCGTTCATTAAACGCTTTTTCAATCATATTTGTATAATCTTGGCCTAGTACCGCTAACGCATTTTCAACATAATTTTTCGCTTCAGCCATCGTTAGCCTTGGATCATAATCCGGATCAAGGGCAATTTTTAAATCAGCAAATGTCATATTATCAATACCATTAGCTTTTTGAATTAGCTTAGCATAGCGACGCATATGTGGAGCAAGCTCTTTTGTAATAAGGTCTATTTGACGATTGTAGAGTGAGCGATCGACATCCTGATCAAATAATAGGTAATCAATAACTGAGTCGAAGCCTCGTAAATCAGCCATTGTTTTTTCCTGTTGAATGTGTGTGTTATAAATTTTGGCAGTAGTATGCTGATATTCTCGTAGTTTATTTGAGAATGCTTTAAATGCTGAACGGCGCACATTTGTATCTGCCTCGAATTCCCAGCCGTTTTCATATAAAACGAAGCTTAATGGATGTTTTTCACCATTTGCCTCAAATTCTCCAAAATGCATATCCACTAATTTTGCTGTATTGTATGTTTCGTAAGGTGCCTCAAAAGTAGGATTTAATGCAGCTAATACTTTTTCCACCTCTGGTTGTAGCTGATGGGGCTTTCTTTTTAACAAATCCTCTAAATAGAGCTTGTAAACAGGGCTAAGAAGACTTGCTTCCTTTAAAATTTCCTCGTCTAATGATAGCAATTCACTACGGACAAAAGATAGTGAGCTAGTTATTTTTCCGACTGCTGTACTAAACTTTGCAGCACGCATTTGGGCTACATCATCTGTATGATCTGCTTGTATTGTTAAGCTAGCATAAGTACCAATTGGAACAATGCTTTTTTCTAATGCCTCAAAAGCTGTGAGAACCTCAATGACCTTATGAGCATCTGTAATTGTACCTTGATAGTTTCGTTCAAAATACAATGCATTCTCTACAAGCTGCGCTAAAACAGGTTCAAAATCTGCTTCATTTTCAAGTAAAACTTTCAAATCCCACGTTTGTTCTACTGGCACATCTTTTCGTAATGGTAAAACCTCCATCAAAAACACCCCTTTAAAAGTAAGTGATTTAATTATAACGAAACTATTTCGGAAAGTGAAATAATTTTATAGAATAGTTTAAATATTCATAATGAAGAAAGAATAAAAACCTTATCTGAAAATAGCTATGTTTGAAAATGTGTCAATTGGGAAAAATGTGTGTATAGCCAATCATGAATGTAACGCATACTAATGGCTAGAACAATTGACACGATGGAGGAGAAATGATGACACAAAATTTAAACAAACAATTGAATAAGCTTGTAGCAACATGGTCTGTACTTTATACGAAATTGCATAATTATCATTGGTATGTGACAGGGAACGCCTTCTTTACACTACATGCAAAATTTGAAGAATTATATAATGAAACAACCTTAAATCTCGATGACACTGCGGAGCGCATTCTTTCCAAAGATGGTAAGCCTGTCGCGACGTTAAAAGAGCATCTTGAGCTATCATATGTAGAAGAGGCAACAGGAAATGAAACATCCGAAGAAATGGTGGCAACAACGATTTCGGATTTCCAAAAATTGATGAAAGCATTAAACTCAACAATGGAGCTAGCTGCGGAGGAAGGGGACGACCGTACAGAGGATATGCTAAATGCCATGTACCAATCTCTAGAAAAGCATACGTGGATGTTAAAGGCCTTCCTTGGTAAATAAAAATAGAGACAAGCAATTTAATTTTAAAAATAGGCAATTGGAGTAGCATCAGCTCCAATTAGCCTATTTTTTATTTTTATCTTCATTCAGCAAATGTATCTTGTATCGAAAGCAAAGCGGCAGATGTTTTTTGCGCGAAAGCGTAGCGGCAGCTACAATTATGCCAAGGCGAAATTGATACGAAAATGACAAAAATTAAACAGATATCAAAACTGTATAACAATTATGACAGTTTGATAAAGGATTTATGAAAAGGGTTTTTACAGTGGAGAGTAGGGTAATATCCTAGTAAGCCATACAAAATAGGAGGAATTGAACATGATGAATGAACAAAACCCGAGAATTGAAGTGGCACATACAAAGGAAGAAATGTTTCATATTTTAGAAAGTATGCGATTAGAAGGCTATCGCACAGAGGACATTCATATTATTGCAAAGGATGCCAATCAATTCGAGGATATTAAATGGGATGCTGCTGTGAAAACTCATGAGGCAGGTAATTGGCTAGATCAATTTAAATCGTGGTTCACTGGCGATACAGCAGTAACAGAAGGCTTAAAGCGTTTCGATTTGACCGAGGGACAAACAGCGTATTATGCGCAGCTAGTGGAACAAGGAGCCATTGTTTTATTTGCAGAGCGTGAAGATTTAGTTGATCCCAGGGCAACAGCAGACGATTCAGAAGAAAATCGTTACCGACATGATCCACTAGATCCACGTTTAACAGCACCTGAATCGTTAGCTGGTGAAACAGCTTCACAACGAGAAGAACGATTAAAGGCTGAAGAGCGAATGAATGAGGCAGAGCAATTAAGAAGATATTTATAGAACTAACAGACAGAGTGTAGAACGCTCTGTCTTTTTCATATGTTGAAAAACTAAATGGTCAA